>CAZQRG010000032.1:0-6592 GCA_964595745.1 uncultured Candidatus Saccharibacteria bacterium
AATATCTAAAAGAATGGAAGAGTAGGGGTTCACAAAAAATCATCCCTATACAATATTTTATAGTACATAATCCAATTTTGTACTTTGTACTTTCGTAGAAAAACAAAAAATCCTATTACAATCTTCCTTTATTATGACTTTCAGTCTTGATAAACAGAAAAGATTACTATAATCAAAGTGTTCACTGAAATTTTGACTCTCCACCCCAGTAAGTTTTGAATTTTTTCCTGTTATAATTAAAGATGCAAACCAAAAATACTAATGCTCTACAGAAATTATCTCTATCAATCATCAATACTTTTTTTGTTGTTTTAATATCTCTCCCTTTTTATTTTTTATTCAGTTTTAACTTAACCTACAAAATAATTCTTGTATTAATATTTCTTCTTAATAATATTAGTTTTTATATTTTTAACAAAAAACAGATGTTTAGGAATGATATTATTAAATATTCATTGGAAGAAAGATTACTCAATTAAACAACAATTACTTTATGTCTTTTTATACACTCTTAGTTTTTCAACTATAGTAATATGGGTATTCTTTCCTTTTGATTTGTTAATATTTAATCTTCTGTTTATACAACTTCCAACAGTTCTCATCACAGGTACAACACTACATGGATTCTTAAGTGGGAAAATGAGTGGATATAAGAATTGAGTGTTTAAATTTCTCCCACTACTTACATCATTTGTAATCTCTTCATATGTTCAACTTGTATATATTAATTTAACTTCTAAATCATGTTAATATATACATATGTGTGGAAGATTTTCTTTAGAATTAGATGATACATTCTACCCAAGATACGAATTAGATAATGTAATTGAATTACAACCTAATTACAATGTTGCTCCCTCAGAAATCATTCCTGTAATAGTTAAAAACAGCCCTAAAAAAGTTGTAAACATGAGATGGGGTTTATTGCCTCCTTGGATAACAAAAGATGAGTCAAAATACGCAATGATTAATACTAGAGCTGAGACAATAGATCAAAAACCATATTTTAAATCTGCTTTTAAGAATTGTAGATGCTTAATACCTGCTACCGGTTTTTATGAATGGAGAAAGGATCCTTTAAATAAAATACCCTTTTATATACACTTAAAAAATAATAATTATTTCTCTTTTGCTGGTATTTATTCAATATGGAATGACCCAAAAGGATATGAAGTATATACATGTTCAATAATCACAACACAGGCAAATGAACTAATGGAAAGTATACATGACAGAATGCCTGTAATACTTTCCAAGAAGGAAGAAGATATTTGGTTAGATAAAAGTATAGACAATACTGACTCCCTAAAAGCTTTACTAAATTCATATCCCTCTCTTGAAATGGAAGCCTATCAAATTAGTACAAGAGTAAATTCTCCTGTTAATAATAGTAAGGATTTATTACAACCGTTGAATTAATAAAATTACTATATACCTATTGATGGCTGGTATACTAATGGTATACTAGAATATGAATCCGAGTATACCCCTTGCTAATAATATCGAAACAAAGATATATATTTTACCTTTTTCTGAAGCAACCGTTAAAGCAGGATTTCCAAGTCCAGCAGAAGATTTTATTGAAAATCGTATTAATATATTCGATAAAATAGTTAGACACCAAGCATCTACTTTTCTTGTAAGAGCCAAAGGCGACTCAATGCAAGGTAGTAGTATATTAGATGGAGATATACTGGTCGTTGATAAATCTCTTTCACCCACTAACAACGCAATTATAATTGCATATATTGATGGTGAATTTACCGTTAAAAAATTCTTTAAAAAAGAGAATTCAATAACCTTGTATCCAACAAATAGTAATTACAAACCAATTCATATTACCCCTGAAGATGATTTTTTAGTATGGGGTATAGTAACTTATGTTATTCATGAATGTTAATGAAACAACAAGTATATGCATTAATAGATTGTGATAATTTCTATGTCTCTTGTGAGAGAATATTTAGACCTGATTTAAATAGTAAACCAGTGATAGTCTTATCCAATAACGATGGTTGTATTATTTCAAGATCTAATGAGGTTAAAGCATTGGGGATAAAAATGGGAACTCCATATTTTAAGATATTGGATATTATAAGAAAAAATGATATTACAGTATTTTCATCAAATTACTCTCTTTATGCAGATATTTCAGATAGAATAGCTAGAACTTTAGAAATATTTAGTCCTAATCTAGAAATATATTCAATAGATGAAGCTTTTATGGCCTTATCCTTACCAAATCATAATTATATTGATTACGGAAAGACCATTAGAGAATATATTCTCCAAAATATTGGTATACCTACGACAGTTGGTATTGCATATACCAAGACATTAACAAAGATTGCAAGCAAAATAGCCAAGAAAAACGGTGCATATGAAGGTGTACTTTCCCTATTAGATATTGAAAATAATGATGAGTATTTAGATATAGTAGAAGTAGGGGATATCTGGGGAGTAGGAAGGCAATACTCTAAATGGCTTAATTCAATACATATCTATACTGCAAAAGATTTAAAATATGCAAATAAGCAACTAATCCGTAAAAAAATGACAGTTCAGGGATACAGAACTACTCTTGAGTTAAATAACATAAGTTGTATACCATTCGAAGATCTTCCGTCTACTAAAAAAAGTATTGCAAGTGCAAAGGCGTTTGGAAAAGTTACAGACTCATTAGAAGAGGTAAAGCAAGCTCTTGCAATAGATGTCGCTCGTGCTGCAGAAAAACTTAGAAAACAGAATTGTGTAACAGGTTTTTTAAGTATATTTATTACAACAGACCCCTTCAAACAACTCCATTATTCTAAAGCTGTCGGGATTAAGTTACCCTTTCCTGTTTCAGATACACCAACCTTAATTAAATATGCTTTTTTGGGATTAGAAAATATATTTAAGAGAGAGTACAAATATAAAAAAACAGGAATACTGTTAACTGACATCCGTTCTGCACACGAAGTTCAATTAAATCTTTACGCACAAGGATATGTAAGCCATATTAATAAAGTTACAAAAAAAATGGAGGTTATCGATAGTTTAAATAAACGTTGGGGAAGAGATACTGTAAAAGTTGCGTCTATTGGTATTGATAATAAACTAAAAATGAGACAAAACAATAAATCTCCTATGTATACAACAAATTGGAACGATTTATTAATTGTTATTATTTAAACCTTTTCTATCTTTATTATACTATTCACCTAAGAAGCAATCTCTTAAAAAACTTTTGGAAGTAGTACACCCGTCTTTTTCTTATACTCCTCATACTCTTTATTGTTTACATACCTTTTATCATACTCTTTCTCTAATGTAGGAATACCACTTACAGCTACTAGAAGTACTGTGATATATATAGGAGAGAGTATAGTGATTAATCCAATACCATTAATATATACAATGCAATATATAAAGAGACCTAACCACATCATAATCTCTCCTAAATAGTTGGGATGACGAGAGTATTTCCATAGTCCTGTACTTATCCATTTCCCTTTATTCTGTTCCTTATTCTTAAAAACAAACTTCTGAGAGTCTGCAACTCCCTCAATTAAAATACCCATAATGGCTATTATTAATCCAATATCTGATATCCAATTAAGAGACATATCTTCCTTACTTATTAAAATATATATTGTAGGTAGTAGTATTATAAATATTGAAATAGCCTGAAGTATCCAGAAGGATGCAAATCTTTTAAAGTCTTCTCTTACACCATCAAACCTTTTATCCTTACCTGTTTTTAATATTCTAATAAATAGGTATATTGCTAATCTTAATCCCCAAATGGATATTAAAATAACAAGTATTGTTTTAAATAGAGATAAATATTGAATATTTAAGACATATATAAATATTGAAGCAAATATAAAGGTTAGGCCATATGATAGATCTGTTACCTTATCTGTTTTCTTAAATGCAGCGTATAGAAAGAACAGAACCTGTAAAGCTAGAATGAATAGGAATATATTTAGCATCATTTTAATATGAAAATTTATTTACCATATAATTATATATTATTTCCTCTCAATAATATCAATTTAATATTACTAACTTGAAAAGGGGACACCTATGGTACACTATACAATATATGGTTGGGGCACCAATCTCAAATACTTACAATAACGCGTACGTACTACCTTTATCTTAATCGTTTGAAAAGCAATATTCCTAATTCCTGATCAAGACTTTATTGAGGATCGTATTAATATATATATTTAATAAAATAGTTAAACATCTAACATCAACATTTCTAATAAGAGCTCAAGTGGATTCAATTTAGATGGTTGTATTGTTGCGAGATCAAATTAAGCAAAAAAATAGCTATTCAGATGGGATCACCATACTTAAAAGCTATACATATACAATAGATTGAAGTTAGTTATTATTTGTTAGTATATGATTAAAATTAAACTAGGAGAAGAAATAGAATAAATAGGAAAAACAATCAATCTTGGAATTTAAAAATAGATGTAATAAATAATGACAAAATATTGATAAAAAATCTTGCTTTTCCATATATTTGCTGATAATCTAATAATATCCAAAGTTAGTATTTTGACGTATGGTACTGCCAATAGAATTATTCAAAGAAGAAAGAACTCATAAGAAAGTATCTTACATGTTCCATAGAAAAGTCCTAAATAAAAGAAATATTATCTATCTCTTACTGCTATTAACTTTAACACCGCTTCTTTATTTTGGATTTCAACAGTATAGAATTCTTAAAGTTCGTGCTGCTGCAACAATAATATGGGATGGAGGAGGAGATGGAATATCATGGTCCGATTCTCTTAACTGGAATACAGATGCTATTCCAATAGCTACGGATTCTGTTCTGATTGATACTGCAACAATAGTAAAGCTGTCTGCTCCGACTACAATATATTCTTTAACATTAGGCTCAGTAGCAGGTAACATTGCTACAGTTCTTCAATTTAATTTTGACTCAATTACTCCCAACACACCACTTTTAATTGATGGAGGAGATTTAACAGTGTACTCCTCTGCAGTTATAACTCATTCGGTACCAACCACCTCTACTATTAATGGGACTGTAAATATCTCACTAACTACAGGAGATGTAAATATATTAGGAAATATTAATGTTAATGAGAAAGGATATAAAGATGGATACGGTCCCGGTACAGGTGTAAATGGAAATAATGGAACAGGTGGAGCCTCTTATGCAGGTTTCGGTGGCAATGGGCAATCTAGATTAGGTGGAACTACAATATATGGTTCATTAACTCAACCTATTTCCCTTGGAAGTGGAGGAGGAGACAACAACGATGATAGGGGGGGAGAGGGAGGAGGTGCAATCAAATTAACTATCGCTGGAGACTTAATTGTAAACGGAAATATCTCTGCCAATGGCGGTGATAGTCTCTCTGGTACTTATCATGGTTCTGGTGGAGGCTCTGGTGGATCTATATGGATATCTGCTATTAACATTTCAGGTACTTCTAATATTACTGCAAATGGTGGAAGTACTCCTGATCTTGCTTTTGATGGAGGAGGAGGAAGTGGTGGAAGAATTGCACTTTACTTTACCTCTAACTCATTACAAAACTCACAAATATCTGCTGCTGGTGGAAAAGCCTTGGGTGCAGCTATTGCTTCTCAACGTGGAGGTGCTGGTACCATATTTACTAAGAGCTCTTCTCAAACACATGGTAGTCTAAGATTAGACAATAATGAAACTAACTGGTCCTCTGAAAAAGAAAGATATGCTATTACGCCTCTTAACAACTCTCTAACATTGGATTCTCTTACACTTAATAACTATGCGAAAGTTGAAAACAATTCTACAATTACTACTACTGATTTAAATATTAAAAGCTATTCTTACTTCTATAATCAAAATAATACTACAACAAACTATACAAATCTCGACTGGAGCGGAAGCACTGTTATAGATAACGGTGGTAGTTTTAATCTTGTAAGCAATGGTGGAACCTTAACTATACCCTCTAATACTACTTTAGAATTAAATACACCTAGAACTTACACCAATGTAACAGTCAATGGTATCTTAACTCACTCTACAAACATTTCAGAAGAGATAAACAAATTGAATATTACTGCTACAGGAAATGTTACTGTAAATGAATCTGGAAGTATAAATGTTTTAGGGAAGGGTTACAAAGATCAATATGGGCCTGGTGCTCCTGTAAACGGAGGGATGGGATCAGGAGGTGCTTCTCATGCTGGTATCGGTGGTAATGGGAACTCTCTATTAGGTGCAACCACTATATATGGATCACTACTACAACCAAATTCTCTAGGCAGTGGTGGTAGCAATCAAAATAATAACAACGGCGGAGAGGGTGGAGAGGGTGGAGGAGCAATCAAATTAACTATCGCTGGAGACTTAATTGTAAATGGAAATATCTCTGCCAATGGCGGTGATAGTCTGTCTGGACGTACTGAAGGAGTGGGTGGAGGCTCTGGTGGATCTATATGGATATCTGCTATTAACATTTCTGGTACTTCCAATATTACTGCAAATGGGGGAAATTCTCCCAATAATGGTTACGACGGAGGAGGAGGAAGTGGTGGAAGAATTGCACTTTACTTTACCTCCAACTCT
>CAZQRG010000033.1:0-6563 GCA_964595745.1 uncultured Candidatus Saccharibacteria bacterium
AACCCTTCTCCCATGGCCATGTTTTAAAGAGTGCAAAGTAGGAGTATTCATTAGCGGAATTTTTCAGTTGAGTAACATATACATTCCTAAAATTCTTCCTAGTAAATTCTGTTGAGTTATAGTTCTCTGCGAGATATGGAGTAAGAGGATTCTCTTGGTCTTCATAATTCACATCGGTTTTTCTTGTAACGATATCAATGATAAAGGGAGACTTAATTAAACTATCTACAAGGTCAATATTCTTAGATGTTTGAATTGAAACTTTGAGGTAATTAATATCTTTCTCTGTGTATGAAAGTATTGAGGATTGTTCTACGCCAAGTCTTCTTAATCTTTTTTGAAGTACGGATCTTGTTTTCTCAATATCTTGGTCAACCTTAGTACTTTTTTCTGTATCAAGTTGTAATACATACTCTTTTGCCCAATACAGACTACTTTTATTTTTTAGATCATATGTTGCAGAAGAGGTTATCTTCTCTGTAAGGGGTAGGGATATTAAGATTAAGCCTAAAATAACGGAACTGATTAGTATAGATATCAGGTAATTAAATACTCCTTTGGGACTTGTTTTTTTATTTTTTAGTTTTGGGAGTTTAAATTTTTTCATACTAGAGTAAGTCTGAATCTTTTCCAAGTAGTATTACTTTATCTTTTCCTAAGGCATTCATTAAGATAGGGTCCCTTTTTCTTTTACCAAAATCATAATCCTCTACTTTCATTGCAGCAAACTTAATGACTCTACCCATCTCTTTTTCAAGGGCACTTACAGCAAGAGATAGCTCTCTTACCTTCATCTCTCCGATAAAGAGCATATCTAAATCTGTTTTTTCTGGATATTTATTTTTTAAAAATGCCTCTGTTACTATAGCTACAGTTATTCCCTCTATTGGTTGAAACTTATCATAGAGTAGTTTACCTGTATCTGATTCTTTAAAAAACATTGATCTTAACTCCCATACAATTGGACAGGCTTTATTGATGGAATACATTATTTTGTTACCATCTTTTTTAGAATCAAGTAGACCTGCTTTCTTTAAACTTAGTAACTCTCTTCTTACTGCATTAATTTCCTCACCAAGTTCTCTAACAAGACCTCTAACATGATATGGTTTGTTAATATCTTCCATGTACTTTGAAAGTACTCTTATTCTTACTTTTGATATGAATAGACTTTTAAGCATTTCCCCTATTTTTTAATATATTAAATAGGCCTAAGATATTTCATCTTAGACCATGGGGCAATTTATTGCTCAATTATATCAAATTTTCCGATAGAGCGAGGAACTATTGATATCCATGTTCTCCCTCTGTTAAATTCTACCTCGTTATTAGTATTATCATAGTATGTTGTTCTGTCTGTCCTACTAGTCTTTTTCCATGTTCCAGATGTAATTTTCCCATCGAAGAAGTATGTTGCTTTTCCCTCTCCAATTGTTGTTAATATTATTCTTCCCTTGTTATCATACGATGGAGTAAGTAGTACTTCTTGAATAATGAGGTTTTTTGCATATACTTGGGTATTTGTTTCTTGATCAATATGAATCTTACCGCCTGTTTCTTTTAAATAGGTATTAGTTTTGCTGTCATATGTCCATACGCTATCATACATTCCTCCATTATTAAGTCTTTCGTGGAAAGTAATCTTAACCTTTGTTTTAAGACCTCTATTTTCTAAAGTAGCATCCTTTTTAAATTTCCACGCCTCAATATCAGGCATACTATCCCAGTCCTTATCTTTAGCATACTCCCAAGCTTCAAAAAGGGAGGAGTACTCATTATGAGGAGCATATCTTCTTCCATCATTCCATCTCCATGCTCCAATTGTTGCTATCTTTTTTATCTTGTAAGCATATATATTCCCACAAGCATCAGTTTTAGGATTATCTGTATCTGCACATCCATCATATATATACAGTGGATCAAAGGGACTTAACCATTCTAGATAGTACTGTCTTGAACTTCTAATGGGTCCTACTTTCTTAGGTGCTTCACTCCAAAATATTGCTAGAAATCTTGTAATTCCACCCTCTGCTAGTGCTTCGAATACAACATCTGCACTATTAAGTCCAGATTGTGGTCTAGCTACATCATGGTTATTTATCATTACAGCAACAGGTCTTCTTTGTTGGAATTTAGCCATCTCTGTTTTTGTAAAAAGAGTACCATTAATAGGGCTGACCTCAGTTTTAGGCTCAGTGGGAATAGGTATGGGAATTAGAGGGAAATTAGAGGTGATGGGTAAAGATAGGATGTATTCGTTGCTTAGGTTAATTAACTCAGAGGGTTTGGTATATGTCTCATATTTATATATAGCAAAGTAGTAAAAAGCAGCGATTCCTAAAATTAGTAAAAAGGCTAGAGAAAAAAGGATATACATCAGCTTCTTCTTTTTTGGATCCATAGGAACTTTGGTTTTAACTTCAACCACTTCCTCCTGCTTATTGGTATTAGTAGTTTCTATTTTCTCTACTAATGAGACTTCTTGCTTTTTAGGTTTTATCCCTTCAAATATATTCTTCTTTGGATTGGAGGTTGTCTTTTGTACTTTGTCAGATATATTTATTTCTTTTGTCATATATATAATTTAACATTAGATTAGTACAATGTGAATCCTTCTTTTAAAATATGTAGTATGGTAGTATAAATAGAGATTAATTTATATTAATTACCATGAAAAAAAACATATTCATATATCTTCTTGTAATACTTTTAAGTACATTATTACTAACCGGATGTACAAAGAAAGGGCAAGAGGAGAAAGATAGTGAGACAACAGTTACAGAAGAAACAGAGGAAGAGTCAAAAACAGAAGAAGAAAAACCGAAAGAGGATTTAGGATATCTTTCTGACCCAAGTGAGTTTACGAATAAAAAGCAGACCTTAGGACAAACAAGTACATATGAATATTCTATTGATTCAATACAGGCAAGTGCTGGTGATGGATATCATGATTTTAAGTTTAGTATGTCTTCAACTCAAGATGGTGCAACGGACCCACTATTTACTTTAGAGCCACTACCTACTAAGGGAGTAGTTAGAGTTACACTTGTTAATATTGTTAAAGATACTACTAATATCTCTCATACAAAGGGTATACAGGTTGATAAGGGCGCTATTACAGGTCTGATTAGGACTGTCACATCTGCAGAAAAAACTAGAATATATGATATTGGGGTATTAGGTAGTAATACTTTTAAATTAGAAATGATAGATTCTGGAGAGGGTAGTTGGGAGTTTTCTGTTAAGGTCTCTTATGATACAAAGTATACTGCTCCTACAGTAGATTACGGTAGTACTGAGTTTTCAAGTGAAGCACAAAGCATTGAGGGTATGACATCTACTCAGAGTGCAAAGGTTACAAACTACTCATATCTTCTATCTGGAGGAGTAGTAAAACTATCTTTTGAAGTTTCAAGTGGTGCTTCTAATCCAATTCCTTCTGTAAGTGGAGAGTATGATAATGCAGGGATTTTAGTTCTTACATTCCCATCTTTAACACAAGATAAGGTGAGTGGATGGGGTAGTACTATATCACTTCCAGCAGGTATAACTGTATCAGTTAGTAGATCTGGGGAGGCTTCTACTTATAGATTCACTGGTATTAGTAACAAGAAGCCATTTAAATTAAGTGCTTCTCAGAGTCCTAATCTTGTTATTGTTGAGATAGATATCTAACTAAGTAATCTAGTATAATTACTGTTACGGGGTGTAGTTCAGATGGCTAGAACGCTTGCATGGGGTGCAAGAGGTCGCACGTTCAAGTCGTGTCACCCCGATTTTTCTTCTTTCTCTGTATTTATAATAGGGTATTTGAGATCCCTATAATTGATTTTTGAGTTGTTTTTTCCTGTATAATGCAATTCCACTTATTCCCATTATACTTATCATCCCAATTGCCAAATATATATACAAGTGGTCAAATGTCTTTGGGTTAGCAATATCATTGTAACCTAATACATATGTTGAGAATGCATTTGTATCAAAGGTTAGTGTGCCAGTATTAGGGTTGTATGTAGCTTCTAACTCTTCTATTGTTCCTTCGTGATTTCTAATTATTTTATACTCAGAATGTCCTTTAAGTTCATCGGATAATGTTAGTGTTACGGTAGTATCTGCTTGAAGTTCTGTAATATTTGTTCTCCATACCTCTTCGCTACTTCCTTTGTAAATAACCTCATTTAATGAAATATCTAAATATGTACCAACCTGAAACCCGTCGAGTGAAGAGTTGTAAGCTGCTTGAACTACATCTTGTGCCTCATCTACCAAAAGCTCGGCATTGCCGTTAATTTGATTACTAGGTATTACTAAATTAGCATTAGCTATTTTTTCTGCTTGAACATTAACAATATCACTTGTTTTTTCATAAATTGCACTAATATGAACATGGTTAGCTGGCATTATGAATGTATATGACGCCTTGCCTGCCTCTGGAGAGGTTGACACCCCATTTATTCCTCCTGAGACGTATTGGTATCCATAATCTGGTAAAAGTTCAATGGTAACTTCTGTACCTTCTTCAATAGTGAAATCATAAAAGCCGCCTGATACAAATTTATATCCATTAGCAGCGATTACATTCACTGTCCCATTCTCAACTCTTGAATCTTCTGAATCATCATAGTTAAAACCAAGCTGGTATAGTGCCTTTGCAGTAGATTCGAGCAGAAAATTATTAGGAGAAAGGGTTAAGGTATATTTATTAGTAGCATCGGTTCCTTCAACACAAGTGACTATTGTTGGATCAGTATTTTCTATTTCGGTACCAGTGAATTCTGCCCATTCCCAATATCCCGATTGTGGTACAAACAATCCCAGAGCAGTAGTGTATGTTAAATTAAGAATTCCTCCCCCCAATACAGTCGCCATATTTACATTTTCAGTAGCATTATTACTCGTTTGAACAACTAAATTAGCACCTTGTCTTACCTGTATTTCCATTCCTTCCACCTCTTCGGGGGTGGGATTATAGTAGGAAAGACCAGTTCCAGAGGTATTAATTGTCATATCCCCAAAATTAAGAGATACATTTTCAGCTGAAATTCCGAAAGCACTTGGAGTTTCTGATGTACCAATGAACACATCTCCATCCCCTCCTATTACCATTCCATTGGTAAAAATTCCACCATTTAATTGAACATTTCCGACGTCACCTAGTCCAAATAATACCCCGACATTTCCATCGAAATTAATAGAGTATCCAGAATCTGCCAGAATTGTTACATCTCCCCCGAGGGCATTTACACTAATCATCCCATCACCAATGCCAGAGATATTGCCAAGGGTTGAAGAAATGGTTGAATCTATGTTTATTTGATAACCCCCATATTCGCTATATTCAATAGACCACCCCGACCCTGATGCAGAAGTTACTTGAGGGTTGGCAGTTTCATCAATTACTAAATTGCCTCCAATATATATTTGAATTGGATCACCTGGAGGAGGTCCCCCTGGTCCCTCGGAAATCGGAGGGGTAAAGGTATTACCTTCGACGACATATGTATCTTCACAGTTAACCAAGATACCTTGTGATACTGTTACAGTAATTACCGTTCCCGCAGCTCCTATTGTTAGTCTTCCACCGACTCCTATTGTTATTGCCGGTTGCCCAACACCAACAGAGCTAACTGTTAAGGTTGCTTGATCTCCTGTTATTGTTATATCTCCCCCCATCGCTAGAAGAGCAGAGCTATCTGTGATTGCCGTTATATTATTTGTTCCAACGAGATGAATATCTAAATCTCCTGAAGCACTAATCGTTTGAACAATAGCATTGTTCATTGTTAGTGTATGTGTTTCAACATCAAAAGAAATACCTGCTATACCATGACCCGCATTATATCCTCCTCCAACATTGTATATATTAGTTCCATTAACATCTAAACTCTGTAATGGTGCATCTAGTGCAATAACGGAATTTAATGGGGTAATTAAGAAGGATAAAATTAATAAAATTTGAGGAATCAACCTTATATGAACTCCTTTATACGGGAATAATTCCATAATTTAAGAGTAAGATATTAAATATGCTAATATCAATATAGGAATTAAAATTACTTCTGTCAAACTCAAAATAAAAAAGATTAAAATAACAACACAATTAGTTCTATCTATACTATTTTCTACTTGTATAATCATCTCAATTATTGGAGTTGGTATGTGGTATCTTGATTCAAGACAGATAGATAATGAAATAGAAAAGATTAATAAAGTTGCCAAAACAACAGAACTTGATGATAACGAAAGCTCTCAATTAATTAACCCTCCTTCTAATCAGGATAGCTTGTATTGGAAATATACTAAAATCCCTTTGATGGATGTTGATTTAAAAGAGTTAGAAGAGATTAATTCTGATACGGTAGGTTGGATTCAAGTTTTAGGTACTAATATTAATTATCCTTTTGTTCAATCTGAAGATAATTCATTTTATTTAAATCATTCCTTTAGTAAAAAGAAAAATAAAGCAGGATGGGTGTTTTTAGATTATAGAAATAATATTAAAGAAATTGATAAAAACAATATTATATATGCTCATAGCAGAGTTAATACTGTTCTGTTTAGTA
>CAZQRG010000034.1:0-6348 GCA_964595745.1 uncultured Candidatus Saccharibacteria bacterium
TCCGCTTTTTAGAGTCAAAACAGCTCAATCCCGATAAGGGTTTTAAAAGATAGTGAACAGGTTTTGTTGTAACACATTAAAAGTGGCTGGATATACACGTCTGGTACCTATGTAAAATGAAATAGTGACAAATATGACGGTATAAAAAGGGGGAAAAACTGTCTCATTCCTGATATAATTAAGATATGAGAATAGTAGAAGAAAATATAAGTATTGACGAATTAAAAGAAATGTCTTCTAAGATGTTTGGTAATCTAGTTAAGGCTGTTGTTGATGTTGAGAAGAACATTCTTGTTGTAGATGCAGAGCTACACTCTGATCAAGAGGCTTTTTTACTAGAATCTGGTTCTAAGCAAGAAAACCTTTGGGGTATAAATATCTATCCAGAATTATCAAAGGAAGAGAGAATAGAGTTTGACTCTATGATTAATTTAAGACCTTCGCAGGGGAATATTTCTAGAGGAATAGAAAATGAAGAGATTCAGAAAAAGATTTTAGATATTGTTAATTCTACAATTATTGAATAATGGAAAATATCCAACATAAAAAACAAGCTCAAGGTGAATGGCAAAAGAAATCATTTCTAGAACAGATGGCTAATATTGGTAGTGAGGTATATAGAGCAATTAATTGGAGAAACAAGGGTAATGAAGAATATGCACAAATGGCTTTTATTAAATCTTTAGAGTTATTTGATTTGTCAAAAAATTCTAAATTTACATATCCCCAATACAAGGAATTGCTAAGAATGAGAGAGATATGGGTAGATTTTTTTAAATATGATAATGAGTATAACTCTACACAAGATAGTATAAATAAATATTTTATGTATACTGCTATTGGTTTTAAAGCATCCTAAGAAATTTAACACAGGTCTTGTTGGAACATGTTGAAAATGGCGGGACATACACGTCTGGAACCTATTTGTAAAATGAGAATGAGACAATAGAGACAGTATAAAAAAGGAGATGTTTTGTATCATTAATTTTTAATGTATAATTTGAATATATTTTAAAGTAATTTTGGGATATATATGATAGAGAAGATTCCTGAAAATTCTGAAGTTAGACAAGATACCAATCAAAATTATTTAGTTGATCCAAACCCTGTCCCTTTAGAAACAGAACCGACAAAAGAGCCCCCAGTTGAACTATCTCCTTCTAACGAAACGTTTGAGAATGCTTTAGAGAAAGCGGATTTCTCAAGAGACACTTCTAACCCCAAAGAGAGTTCTGAGTCTTTAGAACTTAATTATCTTGAAAAAGATGATTCCGGATTGTACCCCAAAATAGGAAAGGAGGTGTTTGAAGAGATTAAATCATATCAAGCATATTTCGAGCCCATATTTCTAAAACTCTTAGATAAATATTCCGATTCTGAGGAATTATCAGATGTTGATAGAAATAGACCTTTTTGCTTCTCTCCAAGAACCTTAGAAGTTATTTCAAGTAAAGTAATAATCCCAATAGCTAAAGAGTTAGAAGAAGTTCTAGGTGATGTTGATTCTGATCAGGGAAGGGAATACTCTTGGAAAGAAGCTCATATCTCTGGGATTTTAGGGAAACTACTTGCCTTTGAATCTTTTAGAATGAGTAGGGTAATGGCAACTAGAGCTAGGGAACATATTGAGAAATATTTTAATGAAGAAAATACAATCAGAGTAAAAGAGTATTGTACAGGAGCTGGAATTAATACTGCTCTTTTGTATATGTCATTAGAGAGAACAGGGAAAGAAATCCAAATACATACTGTAGACAATGCGATACAATCTGTTGCTTGCTCTGCAGGTTTTCTATCATCTATAGGAATTCCTGTAAGAATAGTTTTGGATTCTTCTTCTAAAGAATCTAATTTTAGAGGGGTAACAATATATTTTGATACGGCAATGCATTTCACACAAAAGAAATCTGAATCAAAGTATCATATGATTGTTACTGATAGTGGTTTAAATTATCTTCCTGAGAATTCTAAAATACTAGAAAAATCACCTGAGGACCTTCTGGATAATGGATTAATACATATCTGTACATTAGATCCTAAAACTGAAATTGATTTATCTAAACTTAAAATGCTTTCCACAATAGCATTTGGTAATCATCCAGAAATATATAGAAAGCACGAAGGTAACATTTATGATATTAAGAAAGGAAAAAGGAATAGAGAAGATGGGGCTACTGAGGAATTGATAAGTATTAAACAGATGTTCTCTGCATCGACATCTCTCCAGTACAATATATTACAAATTTTGTTTAAAGAAGATAGGCCTCTCTTTTGGGATTATTTAAATGGTGCAAAAGCTGCAGCTGCATTAACAAAAACATTATCTCCCAAAATCAAGATTGATTTAAGAGAATCCGGAAGAGTGCTCAAAGAGCTTTATCCTAATGCTAAATTAGAATATATTCCATCATATGAGAAAGAAAATATTAGTTTAACAAGAATATTAGAATTAAACACTGCCAAACAAAATGCTGAATTATAGTGTCTTTTATTGGTTCATAATTGTATTAGGCTTTTTATCTTGTATAGGTCCTTTCTTAACATATTTTAGAGAGAGAGGAGAGAAAGCATATATTTACCTTCTTATTCTTTCTATTGTAACGGGTCCTATTTGGTCAATAAGTTCAGTAACATTTCTTGCAGCTAATACATATGATATCGGTAATCTTTGGATAAAGATTATTTATATGTCATCAGTTGTAATAGGTATTTTACACTTTGTTTTTACTAGTAATTATCTACAAAAAAGAAAGGCAAATTTCTTAACTTATCTAATACTTATTGTTGGTGGAGTAACTATTTCTTACTCCATTTTATTTACGAATTCTTTTGTTAAGTCTATTAATCTTGGTCAAGGGAATTATGCAAATATTGGAATCTTTTATTATATCTGGATAGTATGGTTAGTATTTATCTTCTCAGGTAATCTTTTACATGTACTTAAACAGTATAAAGGGCTCTCTTTTATAGAGAAAGAACAACATAAATATCTTATCATCGGGACTGTATTAACAACTATTGGTTCCTTTCCAGCAAATATAATTTTGCCAATTTGGGGTATATATCAATATATTTGGGTAGGCCCTGCAATATTCTCAATTTCAAACATTATAATTTCATACGGCCTAACCCAAACTAAGTTTGCAAGATTCTCAAGGGTAGTTCGGGAATTCTTAAGGACAATCTCTCTTTATATATTCCCATCAATTATAGTGGTTGTTCTATTAATAAATAGTAAGCAATTATTCTCTGGAATTAATATTGAAAACAACTTACTAATCTATTCTATATTGGTATTACTTGTTGCTTCATTTATTAAATTTATAGAGATATTATCAAACAAACTGTTCCTCTCTGAAAAAGATATATTAGAGAATTCTGTAAAGAGTTTTTCATATGGTATTAGTGGTAAAACGGATTTAGAGGAGCTATCTAAGAATGCTTTAGAATATATTACAAGCAAAACTAGTGTGAGTACTTTAAAGCTATTAATCTATGATGATGCTAATGGGCAATCATATGAATTTTCAAGAGGAGAATGGGAATTAAAAAATTTAGATAAAATATTAATTGAAGTTCCAAGATACTGGCAAGATGCGAGAGAAGAAATTAGACCATTGGTAAGAGCAGAGTTAGAATATATTAGAAATAGAGATCCTTTAGGTTCTAGGAATCTCATGGGTATATTACAGATACTTGAGATAGGGAAGATACAAATCATATATCCAATTATTGCAGGCAGAAAAATAGTGGGCCTATTTCTAATTAAAGATTTGATTAAGAAGGATATTTTTAGATCTTCTGAGTTACTTCTTTTAGATCAAATCTACTCTCATCTTCATAATGCAATTAATAGGGCCTTACTGTATAAACAGCTTCAGACTTTTAATCAAACTCTACAGCAGAGAGTCAATGAACAGACAAAAGAGTTACAATTAAAGGTTGAGCAGTTGGAAGAGGCTCGAAGAAAAGAGAGTGATATGATAGATATAATGGGGCACGAATTAAGAACTCCAGCTACAATAGTAAAACTTAATGTTGATATGTTAGAGAAATATATCGAAAGCAATCCAATAGAATTTAAAAAATATGTAGAAAGAATAAAAGAAGCTATCGACAATGAGATTAAACTAATTAATACACTTTTAAGTAGCGCAAAATTGGAGGGTACGGAGATTGAAATTAATAAAGAACAAGTTAATATAAAAAATGAAATAGAGATGGCTTTACATGCCTATGAGGAAGAGGCAAAGAAGAAGGGTATTAAAATTGAAAATCTATTAGATTCTAATACACCTGCTATATATGCAGATAAAGCTAGAACTGTAGAGATTGTTAATAATCTAATTGATAATGCAGTAAAGTATACAGAAAGGGGAAGTGTAAGGGTAAAGAGTGAGTTTAATAATGATTTTGTTACTATAAGTGTAATTGACACGGGAAAGGGTATACCAAAAGAAGAGATTTCAAGATTAGGACAGAAATTCCATAGGGTAAATAACTATTTAGAAAGTAATAAGCGATTGGATATTGTTAGGCCAGGAGGAACTGGGCTGGGCTTGTATGTTACCTTTAAACTAGTTGAACTTATGGGTGGTAAGATATCCGTAAAGAGTGAAGTTAATGTTGGTAGTGAATTTGTATTTTCACTTCCGGTATATAAGGGTGAAGAAGAAACAAATAAAAATGATGGAAGCAAGAATATGTTTGAGATATTAGGATTGAAACATTAAATTCCTATTTCATTGTTTTATGTACCACATAAGGTTTCTTCCTTCGAACCAAGAGCTCTTAAAAACATCTCTTTTTTGAATCTTTTCATCCACCAGGCCTTACTTTTGAGAACTTCACTTTTTAAGGTCAAAATAACTCAATCCCCATAAGGGTTTTGAAAGAAGATGGACGGGTCTTGTTGGAACATGTTGAAAATGGCGGAGGATATGGAATGACTTCCGAAAAATATTACAAAATAATAGTGATATAATTACTCTAATAAATTGAGATATATCCCTATGAAGCTAATTCTTGTTGGTGGAGGATCAGAGGAACAATCAAAAAATTCGGATCTTTTGTTTACCACTCTTCTTCAAAATAAAAATGTGTTGTATATTCCGATTGCAATGCATAATGGAAAGTATAGTTATGAGGATTGTTTTAAATGGTGTAGCAATATGTTAAATAAGTATGGTGAGTATAAAGTAGCCATGTGGGACGAAGAAACGATTAGAGATCACAAATATGAGGATATTCTTAGCTTTGGAGGCGTATTCATAGGTGGTGGAAATACTTTCTATCTTTTGAAGACAATCAAAGAATTTGGTCTTGATAAAAGTTTAACTAGACTCTTAAATGAAACAGATATTCCAATCAGTGGAGGAAGCGCAGGTGCTTTGATTTTTGCAAAGACAATAGAGACTGCTAATTCATTAGATCCAAATAATGTTAATTTAGGAAATCTAGATGGAATTAATATGATTAATGGAAATAACTTGTTTGTGCACTATGAAGATAAGTGGGATAAGGATATACTACAGTACAATAAGCAATCAAACACTAATGTTATTGCAATACCTGAGAATTCTGGAATATTTGTTAATGATGGCGTAATTTCAGTAATAGGAGAGGGAGATGTGAAGGTATTTCCAGGAGGAAAAATATACAAAAAGAATTCAATAATAATTGGATAATCTTTAAAAATGGAGGGTATGGAATGATTTCCGAAAAGAAATTATAAATCTTTCACTAAATAAGCATAAACATTTGTATCAAAATTTGAGAGTTCTATCATCTCATAACCATCTCTTAGAATAATATCTAATCCTGTCTCCAATGCTAGAGCTCTTAATTTCTGATAATCCTGCTCGCGGTATGTTAGGTCTGCACATCCTAATTCTTTTCTATGAATATCGGGTTTTCTAATTCTGATTAAGTTAAGACTTTCTCCATTGTGGTTAAGTGGTGTCTTAAGGTTATACTTAAACCCATTATTTGCTTCTGTTTCATCGCCAATTTCTCTTAGGGCTTCTCTGAGATTGTGGTAATCTTCTTCTGATTGTGAAAATATTGTGAGGTATTCAATAGGGAGGTCATACTGAGGATAGCAATATGCTCGCAAATCTTGTATTTGATCCATTACATCTTGAATTCTTTGTGTGATTTCCATATCAAAAATTATACCATTTTTAGTATAATTCGGACGTTCCGTCCACTATATAATCCGGAATGAACATCCCGAACTGATTGAAATACAGGGAAAAACAATGTTTTGGATGTGTTCGGAATGATGTATTCCGTAATACGGGACATACACGTCTGGACCATATGTAAAATGATACTGCTATGTCTTTA
>CAZQRG010000035.1:0-6291 GCA_964595745.1 uncultured Candidatus Saccharibacteria bacterium
TACATGTCTGGACCCTATGTAAAATGAGAATGAGACAAAAGAGACAGTATAAAAAAGGGTCAGAGAATATTCTCGTATTTTTCTAAGTATTTATAAAAAGAATATATCTCATTAATCAGTTGTAACATTAAATCCTTATATTCACCTTCTTCAATATTAGGCCAAACATCAATAATCTTGATGTAGTACTCTATCTTACTAAAATCATAATTAAATATTTCTTTTGCAATCTTAATTGCATCTTTTTTGGTTTGAGGTATTTCCCCTGTTTTAAAGATAATCGACATCTTAATTATATTGAATATTCTTTTGATATATTTTTTAAGAATTTCTTTCTCTTTGTCTTTTAATATCACACTTAAATTTCGAGAAATATCTTTGTGAGCTTCTTGAAATAACTCCCTTACAGCTGTTTTAGAATATATACTTATATCTTTTTTTGTTAGTTTGTAGATTTCTCCTTTTGAGTCAAAAAATGTAATTCTAGAAGCATTATAATTTGCTTCATAAATAGCATTTGCCACTTTTGTGTGTAATTTTAATATATTAGAGGGGTTTGTAATATCTTCCTTCTTAATAATGTCTACACTAATATCCGCTGTAGATATAGATTTTAGTTTTTGAGAAATATCAGAAATATTTTCCTGTAATAATATGGAATTCTTTTTGGTAACTATGATTATGTCGATATCTTTCCAATTATCAAAATCAGGACTATAGAAGAAGCTTCCTGTAAAAATAACACAGTACAACTGATTTTTAATTTTTTCTAGACTATTTAATATCTGGGATTTTTCCATCGTAGATCAATTGTTTAATTTCTTCTAAAATCCTTTTCTCATCTTCAAAAACAAGTAAATCTAATGCATTATCAATTCTGATCCATTCTACTTCTTTTTGAGTTTTCATCTCGTGCTTCGTAAGATTCTTGTTTCCTAGAATCATCATAGGGGTGGTAGCTAGGAACCACACAACTGTTTTGTCATATTTTTTGTTATTTTCTTTGAAACTATACCTGTTTTCTTTAATCTTTTTGATAATGGATATACTTTGTAGACCCGTTTCTTCTCTTGTTTCCCTTTTGGCTGCTGCTTTTTCAGATTCATTCAATTCTATACCACCCTTGGGAGGAACCCAGCCGATTGTTCCATCTTGCCAAATTTTTTTCTGTAGCAAAATAAAATATTCTTCTTTGTGTTTTTTTACCACAAAACAACCAGCAGATTTTTTTTGAATAACTTCCATATTATATGCTTATAATACAATATTTATTGAAACTATGCTATAGGATTGGTATAATACTAGCTAATTTATGGATATAAATATACCAGAATATTCAATTGAAACGAAAGGGGATCAAAGAATCTCTGATTTACGGAATATTGCAGATACTGTTAGGTCCAAATCCTTTGAAACAATTCTTGAAGCAGATACGGGTCATTTGGGTGGTTGTTCCTCTTCGACGGAACTAATGACAGTACTATATTTTGGTGGCCATTTAAATTATGACCCATCAGACAGCAAGAATCCCGATAGAGATATAGTTTTAGTTAGGGGGCACGAAGGTCCTCTAAGATATACTATATTTTCTATGATTGGGTATTTAGACAAAGAAGAACTTCATGGATATAGAAAATTTGGAACTAGACTTCATGGTCATGAGGAAATGTTTGAGACTCCCGGAGTTGATATTAGTCCTAGCGGTTCTCTTGGTATGTTGCTATCTTATGGAACTGGTGCAGCTTTAGAGGGCAAAAGAGAAGGGAGTCAGAAGAAGGTCATAGTGTTTCTTGGAGATGGTGAGGAACAGGAAGGTAATGTTAGTGAAGCTGCTCGCAATGCTGCTGCGATGAACTTGGATAATCTTTTTGTAATTATTGATAAGAATGGTAAACAATTATCAAGAGAAACAGCCCATGCAGATGGAAGAACGGATATTCCATCTCTTTGGAAGGCATATGGATGGGAAGTTTTGGAAATTCCGAATGGACACGATATCTCTCAGATTGATGAAATATATGATTCTGTTTTTAATATTGAAAGAAAAGGTCCTGTTTGTATAGTTGCAAATACTTTTAAAGGGATAACTCTTCCTGGAGTAGAAGATAATTATAGTGGTGCTCATACAATTGGTGCTTATGATAACAATGAAGCAGTTGCAAACACTATAAAAGAAATCCAGAGAACAGTCTCGGAAAGGGGTTTTGGGGAGAATGATGTGTATTCTTTGGCTAGTGGAATATCTCGTAAACGTGAACTTGTGGAGCGGGAGAAAAGAGAGAAAAAATTTAATAAGAGAATAGACATAAACATTGAACCTAAAACAGAATTACAATTAGTTCCAAGTCACGGTTATTATTTCAAAAGACTAGGTGAAGTTCTTAACGAAATTCCTGATAGTAGACCCAACTTTTATTTCTTAACAGCAGATTTACTAAAGAAGCCTCTGGTTGAGGAATTAGGTTTGGAGAGAATAGGGCAGATGTTAGATTTAGGAATAAGGGAACAACACGTTATGGCAACAGCGCATGGTATATCTGTAATGGATCCTAATGCTAGAATTACATTGTTTATGGGAGATGCTTTTGCTTATAGGTATATGGATCAATTAAATTCAACGGCACTAGGAAGGAGTAGGGGATTGATACTTGCTGAAAAAGCAGGTTTGTGTCAATCCACGAATGGTCTGTCTCACCAAAGTATTGGCCAACCACTTGCAGTATTAGGTATGCCATTTGTAGAGTTTTACGAACCAGCAGACACAACAGATTTCTTTGCTGTGATGAATCAATTTTATTCTGAGAATCACGGATTAATTTATGCAAGATTGCATAATAAGAAATTTAAGGGTCAAGAGGTTATTTCTTCAGAAATACCTAGAAGTCTAACATATTACTCAGCGTATGAACCTAAAAGTGAAATTAGTGCTACAGTAGTGAGTGCAGGTTTTCCACTTTGTAATGCAGTACAAGCGGCTAGACAATTAGAAGAAGAGAATGGTCTTGGGGTAAGGGTAATTAATGCCTTGAATCCGGGGTCTTTGGATACCAATTTCGCAAAATTGATTAAAGATGGAGCTCCATTGTTAGTTTTATATAATGGGAATCCTGACACTTTAGAGATGCCAGTATCAAAAGCTCTTGTTAAAACTAATGTAAGACCCTCTAAGATAGAGGCAGTAGGTTATGACATTGGAACGACAGGTAGCTTGGCTGATTTGGAAAAGCATTATAAATTGGATAAAGAAAGTATAACTCAGAAAATTCATGAATTAATTTAAAATCTTTTTAAAATGGAAATTAATATTTTGGTTCATGGAAATTCAGAAGGATATAATTCTGAATTTATGCAATATATTGCGAAACATTTGGAGCAAAGTCGCAAGAAAGTTTTTGGGTTTGATTTCAATTACATAGTTAAGGGTTTAGAGCCATCAGAAAGTTTAAGAGATGAATTTAAACAACTAAAAAAAGTTATTCAAGATCAAAAAGACAAGGGTTATGAAGATATTAATTTAATAGGGAAGTCTTTAGGAGGGACTATTTGCTTAAATCCTGATATTGTTAATGACAAAAGTATCAAGAATATTCTTGTTATTGGTTTCCCAATTATTCTTGGATTTCCTGCAGATTTAGTACTCTTGAAGAACAAACCCGTTCAAGTTACAAAGGGGTGTATAGAAAAATATAGGAGATTATTTCAAGAATTCAGTAAAGATACTAAAAAAATTACAATAATCCAGGGAGGAGATGATTTACTTGGAGATAAAAAAATAATTAAGTCTTTTCAATCTTCCCTTTCTGTAAAACCAAAGATTTTATATGTGGAGAATGCGTCACATGGTTTTAAGCCGGTCAGAGAAGGGAAAAGCTTCAATCAGAATATGGAAGAACTTGAAAAAATAATCCTCTCTAAAATATAAACAACTCATCGGGTTTTAATATGTTAAAGCTATTTAATATTGGTATATAGGCTAAAAATAAGGGAATTATCTCTTTGTCATAGCTGTTAGGGTCTCGGGAAAGAATATGTGACATTACTAAATAATCATTTACAGATATTGGGTCATTACAAACCGCTATCAAGTTTTTGAAAGTTTCAATTTTATTCTGAGTTATACCCAAACGTAACTTCGGAATAAAATTTGTGCTTAGTTTTATTTCTATACTATCTTTGTAGATTTGAAAATTGTCTACAGAAATCATTTTTAACAAGGTTTCGTTAAAAAAGAAAAAATAGTTTCCAAGTAAATCAATGTAATAAGGTTTCGCAATTTCCATATTAATGGGAATTTGCGAATTATATTCATTATCAATAAAAAAAAATTCTGAAGTGGTTTTTTCAACTATAATGTTTTGATGATGAATATCACCATGTCCATAAACAGTTTTTACACTAAAGTTTAAATTAATCGCTCTGTATTTGTTTTTAATGTTTTCAATAATTTCCTTAATAGAAGGATATTGGAAGCCATTGATTATCAAGACTTTATCAAAGAGTTTTTCTAGATTTGTATTATTGTAATATTTCTTAAAGCGATTTCCTGTTAATCGTTTGTAAAAAAGATAATTACCTTTTGAATTTACAATATCTTGATATGGAGTGATTTGCTGAGTTTTCAGGTACATTGATAGTAAGCTCTTATTCTTTTTTCCCTCAAGTCTTTCAACTATTTGATGTTCTTCTTTGCTGTGTTCTTTCTCAAGAATAAAGTCTGTAAATAATACTCCCTCTATGTACTCATATATCTCTATGTTACCCCATGAGCTTGGCTTACAGAATAATAAATTCGGTGTGTTTAAGTAATTTGATATCCTTTCTTTACCCTTTTTTCTATTATGATTAGAAATCTTTAGGAAGAAGTTGTTGAGATCATCAACCTTAAGTTTAAAGACTTTTCTATTTGTTCCATATATATTATTCATCCTCTCTAGTGAAAGTCTGTCAGAGCTTTTAATATTTAAAGGTTGAAGGTTTTGAATTGTTTTTAATATATTATTGGCAGTTACCACTTTCTTCATATGTTTTCATAAGTTCAAGAATAGATAATCTCTCTTCATAAGTATCCGGTGTATGTACAAGATTTCTGCTAAGATAATAGTAATCCTGAACTGTTAACCTTTCTCCCCTCTCTTTTTTTCTTTTAATGTTAAGGAATATCTCTTCCTCTCCTATTGTTGGGATAATCCCTCTTAACCCGTCTTCGAGGCTGTGTACTGTAATGTTCGTGACTACTTTTCCTTTAATTCTTTCTAGTTCTTCCCACATATTAATATTCTTTCCTTTTAGCAAGAAAATAACAGTATTATTTGAGGCAAAGAGTCTTATATTAGCCTCCCAGATATCTCCATTAAGGCATGGGTAAAGTTTTCTAACATCTTCGGGATTGGTTAATGGAGGTAGTATACATAAGTCTTCTACTTCTGTAATGCCTATAAAAGGTTCAGAGGATAATACATGGTGTATTAAAGGTTCTACAAGATCTTTTTCTACAGCATCGGGTTTGAAGACAAGTAATCCGTAGGAATTATTTTGGGCAATAGATTCAAGTTCTAAGTTTGGTAAGTGTTCTACCATGTTTGTACTTGTAAAGTACAAACATTATATCTATTTAAGGCTGTAAAATCAACACAATTTAATGTTAAGGAGTTTTCAATATGGAAATGGGGTTGTTATCTGAATATATAGTTCTAAATTCTTCAGGTTCCCCTTCCCATTCACATATCTCAAATGGCCTATCATCGTAAATACCTTGGAATTCTAATAACTTCTTATTATCCTCCTCCCAATAGTGTAGCTTAGATGTTTTGTATTTACTTAGTAATTTATATACCTTCTCTACGTCCTCTTTAGACATAAAGATATCTATATCATATGGATATATATTAGAGCCTAATAAGTATTCTAATCCTGATGCGGATAGGTAGTATTTAATATTGTTTTCATCTAATACCTTTGTTATATAGAACAATGCTTTTTCCCAGCTGTCTATATTTTGTTTGTTTATCTTTTGATAATCCATATTAGATTATATAATATATTTTCAGTAATACAGTTCCAAGAAATTAATAGTGGGGGGGGTGTTTATTAATGTACCACATAAGCATTTCACCTTCGAACCAAGCACTATTTTATTCAAACAGTTTTTGGCTGTTTGCATCTACCAGGCCTTACTTTTGAGACTTTCACTTTTTAGGGTCAAAATAACTCAATCCCCATAAGGGTTTTAAAAGAAGGTGGACGGGTCTTGTTGGAACATGTTGAAAATGGCGGGACATACACGTCTGGAAC
>CAZQRG010000036.1:0-3988 GCA_964595745.1 uncultured Candidatus Saccharibacteria bacterium
TATTCAATCTCTTTTGGATTTGTACTATCTATTACTTGATACGGTTTTGGTATGAGTAATTCATTTCCGAGATGCAAACTAATTCCATTAGTTTCAATATTATATTCGCCATTAATTAGGATTTTACCTTTATCTATATATTCTTTAATTGTTAAATCTGAGAGAAACATCTTTTGGCAGTGTTATGTAATATATTTATCTTACATTAAAAAGGTAACTTTAAAAAGAGGTTATTTAAAAAATTTTAGATTCTAAAATTGTTTTTAAACTGATATACTTAGTACTTAAAAATAGTGTATGTTTAAGTAAGATCTAATTGAATATGAAGAGTTTAAAAAAATATATATCACCAATTGCTACAGTAATAATATTGCTTCTTTTTGGAGTATATTTATTTAAAAATCCACAGATAATTGATGAGGTATTATCTACAAAGCTCATATATATTATCCTAGTTATGTTTGTATATCTTATTATTTTTTTCCTTGAAGGCCTATTTATATTTGTTACTCTAAAGATATTTAACAAGATGATTGGGAAAAAGGAGAGTTTTCTATTAGCAACTGTATCTCGTATTGGAAACTATCTTTTACCAATGAGAGCAGGTGCAATATTTAGAGCTACATATTTAAAAAAGAGATATGAATTTCCTTATTCTAATTTTCTTTCTGCTTTTTATGGTTATTACATCATTTTTTTCTTACTTAGTTCTTCTATAGCTTTATTAACATTATGTCTTAAGTATTTTATTAATAACGAATTATTTCTTCCCTTAATTCTTTTCTGTTTAATAGTTATTTTTGGAATGATAGTTTTAATATTTCTTAGATTACCTTTTAAGAAAATCATTTGTGAGAAAAAGGGAATTATTCAGAAAGTATTATTAGTACTAGATAAGTTTGTAAAAGGTTGGGATATTATTGTAAAAGATAAAAGAAATTTTATGATGCTTTTCCTAATAGCATTTGGAAATATCCTAATGAATGCTGTTGTTGTATTAATTGAATTTGATGCAATTGGAAAGGTAACAAATATCCTAAATGTTCTTTTATATACATGTATATCTAGTATGTCATTACTAATTAGTATTACACCTGGATCTCTTGGAATTAGAGAGGGTGCTTTTTTAATTACATCTAAATCTATTGGTTTAAGTGAATCTGAAATAATGAAACTAGCGTTTCTAGATAGAGGTATTATGTTTCTTTTATTAATAATTTGTCTGATATTGATACTAATATTTATTAAGAAGATAAGTTTAAGAGATATATTCTTTGGAAAAGAACAAAAAGCTGATTAAAATATTATTAATTGGAATATTTATTATATTCGGATTAGCTATCCTGTTTTTAGCATTAAAACTAAGAATGGGAGTATCTCCAGACTCTTTCTACCACTTAGATGTTTCTAAGGCCTACTCTACAACTTTTGGAATCCCTTCCAATACCCCGCAGACATATCAGTATAGAGATATAACTAGAATAGCATATCTTTACTTTTGGATTAATGGGAGGATATTAGATATTAACAATGGATTAATTAATGAGGTATTCCTATTGAGAATTGTGAACATAATATATTCATTAGGAACTGTATATATCACATACCTACTTTCTAAGGAGATATTAAAAGGAAAATGGGAAAAACTCTTGCCAGTATTTCTATTAACAAATACATTAATGTTTGTTTTTCTTTCCTCTTCTATTAATTATGATAATTTGGCTAACCTACTTTCTGTTCTAAGTGTATTCTTTTTTGTTAAATTTGTTAAAAGTGATTTAAGTATAAAGGATCTGTTATTAATGATTCTCTTTTTATGTCTAGGAGCTTTAACAAAGTACACCCTACTTCCTCTTGCATTTATACTTGTTGTTCTTTCATTAATAGATGTATTTATTAAGAGAGAAAATATAAAAGATATTAAGATTGGAAAAGAGATTTTTCTTCTATTTCCAATTCTAATATTCCTGCTCCTTAATTTAATGTTGTATGGGGTTAATTTAATTAAATATGGATCACTAGACCCTGATTGTGAGAGGATATTAACTCATGAACAGTGCTTAGAAAATGGTGTATATTACAGGGATAACCTAACCTTCCCAGGTACTGAAGTTGGAGGATTTAAAGGAACTTATGAGTTAATAATTAATGGAGATAGAATTAATCCAATTTCATACTTTGTGAAATGGGTATTAAATATTACAGATAAGATATTTGGAATAATGGGAGATAGTAGTTTAATTATGCCAAGTTATTTTAAATATCTGTATTTGATCTTTCTTTCAATAGGTATCTTCTTAAGTGTGATATTTTATAATAGGTGGAACAAGGTTGATAAATATCTTATGATTATTGCCCTCTTCTATATATCAATCCTCTTCTTGTTATGGAACTACAATATGTATTTAAAACATGATCATTTATACTTAGGACTTCAGGGTAGATATCTATTTCCAGTAATATCAATAATGTACATACTTTTTTCAAAAGCTATATTCTTTTTAAAAAAGAAATGGCAACTTTATACAATATTAATTCCTTTAATAATTCTTTTTCTCTATGGATGTATTCCTTTTTTTGCTTTAAATGTAGAATCTTGGTGGCTGGAAGGTATTAAGATTTAAGATAGTAGACATCTCTTATTCATTATTCTAATATTGAAGGTTGTTGATTTTAAATTTATTTTTATATTCATATGAGATATATAGGAACATGTGTAAGAGGTATTCGAACCCCTATTATTAAAGAGGGAGATGTCTTAGAAGATGTAGTTGTTAGTTCCCTATTAAGAGCTGCAAAGGAACACAAATTTGAATTTAATGATAAAGATGTTGTAGGAATTACTGAAGCTGTAACTGCAATTACACAGAGTAACTATGTTTCTCTTTCTCAATTGACAAAAGAGATAAGGAGTAAATTCCCTGATGAAGTTGGTGTTGTATTTCCGATATTAAGTAGAAATAGATTCTCACTGATACTTAAAGCTATTTCGCAAGCTTCAAAAAAGGTTCATATCCTTTTTAGTTATCCTGCTGATGAGGTAGGAAATCATCTTATGAATGTTGAGGATATGTATAGGGTTGGATTAAATCCAGGATCAGATTCATTTGAGGAAGCTAAGTATAGAGAGCTGTTTGGAGATGATGTACTACATGAGTTTACACATATTGACTATGTAAAATATTATAAAAGTATTGGAGATAATATAGTAGCTCATTTCTCAAACGATCCAAGATATATTCTGAAATTTACTAAAAATGTTTTAGTTGCCGATATTCATACAAGAGTTAGAACTCAAAAAATATTACAAGATGCTGGTGCAAAGGTTGTATATTCTCTTTCAGACATCTGCTCTAAACCTTCAAAGGTTCATGGATATAACCCTGATTATGGAATTCTTGGTTCTAACAAAGTTGGAGAGGAAAAACTTAAGCTATTTCCAAAAGATTGTTTAAAAATTGTTAATGCAATACAAAAAAGATTAAAAAAAGAAACAGGTAAAAACATAGAGGTGATGATATATGGAGATGGAGCATTTAAAGATCCAGTAGGCAAGATATGGGAATTGGCCGATCCTGTTGTCTCTCCAGGCTTTACAAAAGGGTTAATGGGAAGACCACTTGAAGTTAAATTAAAGTATATCTCTGAGAACTGGAATAAAAAGGGCGATATTAATGACTATGTAAAGGATGCTATTAAACAGAAAAAAGGTCCAGATTATATGGTTGAGAAATCCCTGGGTACAACTCCAAGGCAGTTAACAGATTTACTTGGTAGTTTATGTGATTTAACAAGTGGTAGTGGTGATAAGGGTACTCCTGTTATTTTAATCCAAGGGTACTTTGATGATTATACACAAGAATAATAGTGCAATCTGATATACTTAAAATATATTAATATTTTGTATTAAATATTTATGAAAAAATACCTATTCATTATTATTCCTATTCTCATAGTTATTGCTATTGTATTTTCTTTTATCTATCTA
>CAZQRG010000036.1:3998-5823 GCA_964595745.1 uncultured Candidatus Saccharibacteria bacterium
AAAACAGAGAGAAAGTTGATACAAAAATTAAAACCAATGATTCTGAAATTGAGAAATTAGTAACAATTTCTCAAGCAGAAATGTCCTCTTTTGTTTTTGTAACACAAGAAAGTAATACTGATCATAGGCTTCATATAAACCTATCACCATTTCTGACACTGAATATTGATGAAAAAGAAATTAAAAGTTTTAAGATCACAAATTTCAAAGCTACAAACAAAGATAACGAAGTAATACTAATTCATCCAACAGATCTTCCTGTGGATACAGTTAGTAGAACATTTCTTTTTACTAAAGAAGGCGAAATAAAGTTGAAAGATATTGTCCAATCTGAAAATAGTATTGATTATACTGTTGTTTCTAATGTAACAAAGTTTAATGAGGTAGGTGATAAGGGGAGTATAAGCCCACACTTTGGAATAATCATTAAGGATATAGGTGCCGTTAATTACAAAGAGATACTTGATAGAGATGGTGTTTTTGATGGTGCAAAGTATCTTGAATATAGTGGAATTTCTCTAGATTCTATAGATACAAATATCCAATTTGATATTAATATTGAATTTACGGATAAAAGTAAATATGTGAAAAGATTTCAAACTACTATTAAAGGAGAGCAGTTTAAAACAGAGGCTGCTCCTATGGTTACTCTTGAGTTTTCAAAATAGAGAAATCAAAAAGATTGTAGTTGACTTTTAACTTTAATATTCTTAATACTTTCTCATTAAGTATACTCTCGGGAATCTCTCCATTTGATACGCAGGTAAGAATATAATCATAGACTTCTCTTTGTACGTTAGGCAGACCACTATAAAGTAAGATATCGTTACCGGCAAGTAATGCTTCCTTTGCAATCCGACCATATTCCCCTACTTTTTCAATTGCATCCATTTCCATATCATCAGTTATTAGTATCCCTTTATATCCTAAATCTTCTCTTAAACGTTTAGTAAGGAGCTCAGATGAGATTGTAGAGGGTTTACTATCAATATTGGGGTAGAGAATATGTCCTACCATAATTACTTCTACAGATTTGTTGTCAATTAAATACTTAAAAGTATATATATATTCATTCCACTGTTCGTTTGTAATGATAACTTTTGGTAAATTGTAATGAGAATCAACAGAGGTATTGCTGTGTCCTGGATAGTGTTTAGCTACTGCAATTATTTTGGAATCAGCATATCCCTTTATAGAAGATTGAGATTTTAGTGCAACCTCTTCTTTTGTTCCTCTAAACACTCTTTGATAGAGAAAGGAACTAGGAGAAGTTATATATTCTACAACAGGAGCTAAATTCATATTAATACCTAATTCTTTTAATAACTTTCCTCTTTGGTAAGAAATTGAATAAGCTTCCTGTGGTGTTCCCATATTTTTCTGAGATGTTGTTAATATCTCATTACCCTTTAATCTGGCAACTATTCCGCCTTCCTGATCAATAGAAATAAACATTGGAATATATGAGATAGCTTGAATATTTTTAAGAAGGGTATTTAACTGGGTATTGTTAACAATATTTGGTCCAAGTAGAAGTACACCCCCTATGTATCTATTTTGTATTAAATCAGTAATGTTTTCATTTATAGTGGTTCCCGAGAAACCAAACATAAAGAGTTGACCTACTTTCTGTTGTAGAGTCATCTGTTCTAATAGCTGCTGTTCTAAGGGAGGTCTTTCTACAATTGTAAGATTACCTTGGATTTCATTTAATCCAAAATGTTGATAGAAAACTGATAGTATAACTAATACACATGCGAATGTTATTGCAAAAATCCCTTTAAGGATTACTCTCATACCTCTATACTATCATTTCTTTTTCTTT
>CAZQRG010000037.1:0-5774 GCA_964595745.1 uncultured Candidatus Saccharibacteria bacterium
CGATAGAGGAAATTGCAAAAGATAGGGAAAACACATTAGAATTTCTCAAAGAGTATTCCTCTTACTTACAAAGTGTTTTGGAGGAAAATATTAAGCAAGATAAGGAAACTAAAGAGATACACAATAGAATAGAAAAAGTATTAAATGCAAGAAGGAAAATAGATGCAAATGGGAATAGGAGATTAATACTAGAAAGCCTTTATCTTGATTTAACAACACAATTAGCCTCTTAACATTTGCACCTATAATATATAGAATATACCTTGTACTCTGAAAACAATATTGAACATACTAATTTAATAAAGATAGATAATGCCTAAAAAGAGTGACTATGGAGCATCAAATATCCAAGTTTTACAAGGATTAGAAGCAGTAAGAAAAAGACCCGCTATGTACATAGGGTCTACAGATAGAATCGGTTTACACCATATATTTACAGAGATATTAGATAACTCTGTTGATGAAGCTATTGGTGGATACTGTTCTAGAATATGGGTTACATTACATAAAGATGGATCGATTTCTGTAAAAGATAATGGTAGAGGAATACCTGTTGAAATCCATTCTCAAACAAAAGTATCAACACTAGAAACGGTTATGACTAATCTTCATGCTGGAGGTAAGTTTGAAGAGGGTGCATATAAAGTATCTGGAGGTTTACATGGAGTAGGAATGAAATGTACTAATGCTTTGTCTGAATGGATGATTACATCTGTTAGAAGAGATGGTGGTATATATCAGCAGGAGTATAGAAGGGGTATCCCTCAGGAACCTGTAAAAAAAGTAGGAAGTATCCCGGAGAATGAAACAGGTACAGAACATAGATTCTTACCAGATGACCAGATATTTACGGAGACAGATTTTGATTTTAGAGAGATTGTCAGAAAGTGTAGACAACATGCCTATCTTACAGCAGGGTTAAGAATTTCAATTATGGATGAAAGAGTAGAGGAGGGTAAATTACCAAAGATATTTGAGTTATATTTCGAAGATGGAATTAAATCATATGTTCTTTTTATGAACATAGATGAGAAGTTAGTTAACGAAATACCTTTCTATGTAAACAAAGAACATGAAGGAGTAGTTGTAGAAGCTGCAATTCAATATACCAACAGTATGGATGAGAATGTTAAATGCTATACCAACAACATTATCAATCCAGAAGGTGGTACTCATTTAGCAGGTTTTAGGACAGCATTAACTAGTGCAATAAATACATATGCTCAGAAATCAGAACTTTTAAAAGGTTTAACCACAACTTTAAATGGAGATGATGTAAGAGAGGGGTTAACAGCTGTAGTTTCTGTTAAAGTAACTGATCCTCAATTTGAAGGACAGACTAAAATTAAGTTGAATAATCCTGAGGTTAAAAATGCTGTAGCTAAAGTGATAAGGGATGAATTATTAGTATATTTTGACGAACATCCTAAAGAAGCTAAAGCAATTATTGATAAAGCGATACTTTCATACAAAGCAAAGGCAGCAGCAAAAGCTGCAAGAGATGCTGTAATAAGGAAAAGTGCACTGGAGAGTACAACACTACCTGGTAAGTTGGCCGATTGTATAAGTAATGATCCAAAAGAGAGTGAACTATATATCGTTGAGGGAGATTCTGCAGGTGGAAGTGCTAAACAGGGAAGAGATAGACATACTCAAGCTGTATTACCTTTAAGAGGTAAGATTATTAATACCCATAAGTATAGAGTAGATAGGGTTCTTGGTAATAACGAATTTAAGGATATTACTACCGCACTTGGAGTAGGTATTGGTACAACACTAGATCTAAGTAAGTTACGATATCACAAAGTAATAATTATGAGTGATGCAGATGTTGATGGTTTACATATAACTACTTTGGTGTTGACTTTACTGTTTAGATTCTTTAAACCTTTAATAGATGGCGGATATATATATGTAGCTCAACCGCCTTTGCATAAGGTAGAGATTGGAAAAAAGAAATATTATTTCTTGAATGATATTGAAAAAGACACTTTTGTTAATAAGGCAAAAGCTGCTGGTAAGACTCCCGTTGCTAATAGGTTCAAAGGTTTGGGAGAGATGAATCCTGAACAGCTTTGGGATACAACCATGAGTCCTGAAACCAGAGCTTTAAAACAGGTACATATAGAAGATGGGGAGGAAGCAGAAAAGGTTTTTGAAATGTTAATGGGTACTGAGGTTCCTCCAAGAAGAAGATTTATACAGAAATATGCTAAGAAAGCTATTTTAGATATTTAACTTTATTATTTATTTACAATGTTTGAAGAAATAAAAAAAGAAATACAAGATTCACCGGAATATAGGGAAGCAGTAACTGCTTTAATACAAAAGAAATTGGTAGATGGATTATCTGATATGACCCTTATTTCACAAGAGAAATTGGTAAATGATACTAATGCTAAAGATCTAATAGAAGAAATAAAACAGCATCGTGAAAAATATTTATCTGGAAAAGTAGCTTTTGAAAATCATGGAGAAGGATCCGAGATTATAACTGCCCATATGTATGATGAGAATGGGGTAGATGTCTCTTCACCATCAATATCTTCAGCTGAAGCAGTAGAAATAGAATCTGACTTTAAAATTCTACAAGATTCCTACGAAAAGTTGAAAAATATTTCTGTAGATTTTGATTTTGAAAGAAGTAGAATAGAACAGGAAAAAATATCAAGAAATACACTATAAAATAACACTTAAAGTAATGCTACAAGAAGAAGAAAAAGAAATAATTAAGGAAGCTCAAGAGGTTGTTGAGATAGAGAACAGAGACCCTTCTTTAGAGACTACTTCGCCAGAGGAGAAGGATATAGATTTTGATCTTACCTTTAAACCTGGAGAGGTTACCTCTCGTTCTATAATTGATGAGATGAAATCCAACTATATTGATTACTCTATGTCAGTAATAGTATCCCGTGCTCTTCCTGAGGTTAAAGATGGTCTTAAACCATCTCAGAGAAGAATACTTGTTGCGATGAATGACCTAGCTCTTTCTCCATCTTCTCATTTTAGGAAATGTGCAAAGATAGCGGGTGATACATCTGGTAACTACCATCCTCATGGAGAGAGCGTAGTATACCCAACCTTGGTTAAACTTGCTCAAACTTTTAATACAAGATACATATTAGTTGAGGGACAGGGAAACTTTGGATCTATAGATGGTGACCCTGCAGCCGCAATGAGATACACAGAGGCAAGAATGGGTAAGATTACTCCTGAACTTCTTAAAGATCTATATAAGGGGACTGTAACCTTTGTTCCAAACTATGATGGTACCAGACTAGAACCAACAGTATTACCAGCACTCTTTCCTAACCTTTTGGCAAACGGTAGTCAAGGTATAGCCGTAGGTATGGCAACACAGATTCCTCCACATAATCTTGGAGAGTTAATAGATGCACTTCAAGTGATGATTAGCAGAAAGAATAGATGGGAAGGTACAGCTATATACAACGAACTTAGAAAAGCAAAAGAATCAAAGGAGGTTATACCTCAAACATTAAATTCCAAACCAGAGGAATATCTTGAGAACTATGTAGATACTAACTCTTTAGACTACAAAAAGGATATTCAAAAGATATCCGAAAGAATACAGAAGAATAAGGAGGTACTGTATCCTGATTTTAAATCAGAGATATCACCAGAAGAGTTAATTGAGATAGTACCTGGACCTGATTTCCCAACAGGAGGGACAATATATGATAGAGATGAAATCTTAAATGCATATGCAACAGGAAGAGGAAAAATTTTACAAAGAGCTCAAGCCTCTATTGTTGAGGGTCAAAATGGTAAATACCAAATAGTAATTACCGAAATTCCTTACCAAGTTAACAAGGCATACATGATTGAAAAGATTGCCGATTTAGTGAGGGATAAAAAGATAACAGGTATCGCAGATTTAAGAGATGAATCTAACAAAGATGGTATTCGTGTTGTAATTATACTCAAAAAGGATGCTCAACCTAAAGCAGTTTTAAACAAACTGTTTAAGTATACAGAGATGCAAAAGACCTTTAATGCAAATATGATTGCATTAGTAGATCAAGAACCAATAACACTCTCTCTAAAAAGAATGTTGGAGCTATTCCTTTCGTTTAGAATCACAGTAACCATCAGAAGATATGAATATGATTTAGCAGAAGCAAGATACCATGCTCATATATTAGAAGGCTTACTTAAGGCATTAGATTTTCTTGATGAGGTAATTGCAACTATTAGAGGTTCTAAAACACAGGAGAGTGCTAAAACAAATTTAATGGATAAGTTTAAATTCACAGATGTCCAAGCACAGGCTATATTAGATATGCAACTTAGAAGATTAGCTGCTTTGGAGAGAATGAAATTACAAAATGACTATAAAGAGACAAAAGAGAAAATTATTGAATACAATACTGTACTTGATAGTCAGGATAGAATATTAGAAATAGTAAGTAGTGATTTAGAGGTTATTAAAGAAACATATGGAGACAAAAGAAAGACAAAGGTAATTAAAGGAAAAGTTAATGAGATATCAGAGGAAGATATGGTAGCACAGGAAGAGACCCTCATTACAATTACTCATTCCGGATATGTTAAAAGAGTTCCCCCGTCTACATACCAAATACAAAAAAGAGGTGGGAAGGGAATCTCCGGTGGTGATACCAAAGAGGGAGATTTTATTGAGCATGTACTTTTATGTAATACCCATGATGAATTACTTCTATTTAGCAATAAGGGGAGAGTATTTAGTACAAGGATATTTGAAATTCCAGAGTATGGTAGAACAGCAAAGGGTATTCCTCTTATCAATTTAGTACAGGTTGATCAAAATGAAATAATTACATCCATTTTAACCCGTGATCCTAAGGGAGGTATTATGGGTTCGGAGGAGATTCAAGAGGGACAAGATTCTAAAGGTGTTGTACAAAAGAGAGATTTTAAATACTTCCTTATGGTAACAAAGGGTGGAATTGTTAAGAAAACTAATCTAGACCAATTTGCGAAGATAAGGGCTAACGGTTTAACAGCAATAAAATTAGAAATAAATGATGAGTTAATATGGGTTAAACCAACTACTGGAGAAGATGAAATTTTACTTGTTACCTCTGAGGGTAAATCTATTAGATTTACAGAAAAAGATGTAAGACCTCTTGGTAGAAGTACAAGGGGAGTAACTGCGATGAAGTTTAAATCTCAGACAGATTCTGTTGTTGGTATGGGAGTTATTAGACAAAATGAGAATAGAATATTTACTCTCTCAGAGTATGGATATGGGAAGATGACAAAGCTTTCTGAATATACAAAACAAAAAAGAGGTGGTACTGGAATATTTACCTTTAGAGTAACCGACAAAACAGGTAAGGTCGCAGTAGCAAGAATACTTGACCATCCTAGTGCAGAGATAGTTGTAATATCTGAGAAATCAAAAGTAATTAGATCTTCAATAGATGCAATACCTACATTAAAAAGACAAACGAGTGGAGTAAAAGTAATGAATGTAGGAGCTGATGATAGGGTAGCTACAATGGCAATATTGTAAATATACAAAACCCCTTTCTAATTATCCATATATGATCTAATCTTAATTGTACTATCGTTTAATATTGGTACATATTCACCAATTGATTCTTCATTTTCTATTTTCTTTAGTAATCTTAAAATGTTCTTATCATTTTCAGTTACTTTTCTATTTAAAATCCTAAACTGATTCTCTATCAATATCTTTAACTGTTGTAATTCATCTATATTCGTTTTTATCATATCCTTTGCCATTAATAATTTATTAATATATTCTTACA
>CAZQRG010000038.1:0-4346 GCA_964595745.1 uncultured Candidatus Saccharibacteria bacterium
ATATTAAGATAGCATTTTGTAGCTATACTGGAAAAGCAAGTAGAGTACTTGAAAGAAAGTTGAAAGAAAACAAAGCACTCTATCCCTCCGATTTTATTGGTACAATACATAGATTAATATATAGACCAATTGTAGATGATAAGGACAACATTATTGGATGGGAGAAGATACCAACTACTGAATTTAAATACTCCCTTATCATCATTGACGAAGCCTCTATGGTTACACAAGACATTTGGAATGATCTTCTAAGCTTCAATGTCCCTATTTTAGCTGTTGGTGATCATGGACAACTTCCTCCAATTAACAGCGCTTTTAATTTAATGTTAAATCCTCAATTAAAATTAGAAGAAATATATAGACAGGAGGAAGATAATCCAATAATTAAGATATCGGAGATGGCAAGAAAGGACGGTAATATACCTTTTGATATATATGGGAAGAATATTAAAAAGATACGAAAAGATGATAGTGATACTCAAGATATTTTAATGGATATATTTGAAACTTTTGATGAAAATACAATGGTTTTATGTGGTTATAATACAACAAGAATTAAATTAAACAAAGCAGTAAGGGGTTTGCATTTTGATAAAGAGATACCTTCAGTAAAAGATCGAGTTATATGTCTAAAGAATAATAGGAATGAAAACATTTTTAATGGTATGACGGGTAACATTCTAAGTATTTCAAAAGAGAAGTTACATGGATTTTCATATTACAACACAGAGATTGCACTAGATTATGAAGACTACTCATTCTGGGGAAAAATCTCAATTAATCAGTTCAACTCCCCTACTCTTGTAGATTTAAAAATGAAAGATATTAACTACTTTGATTTTGGTTATGCCCTTACAGTACATAAAGCACAGGGTAGCCAAGCTAAAAGAGTTGTTGTATTTGAAGAAAGATTCCCCAAAATGGATGACGATACATACTCTAGATGGCTATATACCGCTGTAACAAGAGCAGAGAAAGAGCTGTATTTAATAGGTTAGGCTATTTTAGTCTGTCCTTAAAGATTTCTAGGGTATATAATTATTCATATGATTATTAATAAGCCAAAAGATGAAAAGATTCTAAGGGAGGGATGTAGCATCTCTGTAAGTATCCTTAAACAGTTAGGAGAAGACATTAGAGAGGGTATTACACCTTTGGAATTAGATAGAAAAGCCGGAGTACTATGTAGAGAGTTCAATGTTGATTCTGCATTTATACGGGTTAATGGTTACAATTTCAATACATGTATTTCTGTTAATGATGTTGCTGTTCATGGTATTCCAAACGATATTCCATTAAAGAAAGGTGATTTGATATCAATTGACTTTGGAATTATACATAAAGGTATGTATACAGATCACTGTTGGACATGGAGTGTAGGTAAACCTAATAAAGAGAATGAAAAGTTAATTAAAGCTGGTAGACAGGCAGTTGAAAATTGTATACCTTTAGCTATTTCGGGTAATCATACGGGAGACTTAGGTAATGAAATGGAGAGAGTTGCTAAAGAAAATGGTTTTAATGTTTTAAAAATGTTTATTGGACACGGTATTGGTAAAACATTACATGATTCTCCTGATATTCCAGCATTTGGTAAGAAGGGTTCAGGTACCCTATTAGTAGATGGTATGGTCATATGTATTGAGTGTCAGGTTGTAGATGATACAGGTGAGATTGAGATAGATAGGGATGGATGGTCTGCTAAGAGTAAGAATGGTGGTAATAGCGTAATGTTTGAATATATGGTTGTTGTTGGTAAGGATAAACCAATAGTTTTAACTGATACTCTTGAGTGGGATACTGTCGTATAGAGTTCATAATCCTATAGTAATATGGTATAATGTAAGTAGGTAGGCATAGCCTACTTTTTCTTTACTATTTTAATATATTAAAGAAAACTGCTCATTAAAAAAGATCTATTCAAAAATATATCTCCTTAGATATTTCCCCCCTGTATATGCTATTTATTAGCTTAAATATTATATATGGGGTGGAAATTAATTGATAAAAAATAAAAAATCAGAAGATAAAAAAGGAGAAAAAATGAAACAAACGATTAAGAAAGAAAAAAGCATGGAAGAAATGAAACAAGGTTTTAAAAGTTTTATGAAATGGCTCTCAGGGTTAATCGGAATTGCAATTCTTGTCACAGTATCAATGAATGTATACATTGAAGGTAACAAACAAAAAGGTATTAACAATTCCCAAGTACTCTTTGAAAGTATGACAATAGGAACAGAATTACCTTGGACAACAGAAGATAACAAAATAGTGGCAGTAATCGAATGTGAAAATGAAAAAATCTTTCTTTCAAAGTCTCAAAGTATTGGGAGTGAAGCAATTGGTTGCGAATATCATCTTGCAAGAGATGTTGAGATTTTAATCTCGTATTACTCGCTTAAACCAGAGGCTAGACTCCAATTTGTTCCAATTGAATAGATCTTAGAGAGGGTACTCTGCAACATTTTTATGTTAATTCATAAATTTAGAGTACCCTCTCCCAGACCCCCTTTATATATACATTTGTTCTAATAGTGGTAATACCTGTTTTTTTCTACTCACTACATCTTTAAGATATACCACATTCTCCTTTATCTCTTTCCCTAAAACACTCTCTAAAAGTTTTATATCTTTTCCCACCACTACTAAAATACAATCTCTTTTAACAGGATTAGTAAGCATAACAATACGCAAATTAAACTCTTTTTCCGTATTCATTAGTTCTAACTCTCTTAAAATAGAGTCAGTATTAATATCCTCACTATTTAATGTCTCTACCTGACTAATAGATATCCAATTACCCTTTATTTCAATATTCCTAATATCTTCATTAATAATCTCTCTTGGTGTTAATGTATGCCAAGTATCTTTCTTTTTAAATATCTCAAATGAATATTTTTCAATATCCCCTACTTTACATATATCATTCAATCTATTAACCATTTCAATATCTAATTGGATAGTTGTTGGAGATTTTAAACCTAACGAATCATCCAATATCCCAGCTAAAAGTATATGTGCAATATTTATAGGAACATCTATATTTGAATTAAAAAACTTCTCAGCAATTAATGTACAGGTACTACCACACGGTCTAATAGTAATACGCAAAGGAACAATGTCCTCTAATTTAACATCATGATGATCTATAACCTCAAGAATATTTGTACTTTCCCATCCCTTCGCCCTACTCTCTGAATATGTATGATCAACTAACACAACATCCATACAAGATATATTAGTAATTAATTCGGGTATCGAAGTATTATATTTCTTAAAAACCCACTCTGTAAGTTGGTTTATATCATCGCAACGAATAGCTTTGTAATTAAAATCTCTAAGCTGATGCCTATACGATTCATAACCTATTGCAGAAGCAATTGAATCTAAATCAGGTTTTGTATGTCCAACTATGTATATTTTTTTCTCATTTTCATCCATTCTTTTATATTATCAAATAGTTTGACAGGCGGATAGTTTTTAAATAGAATTCGTATTTAGTAATATATTCGGAATATATATATGGTTGAGATTAATGAGATTGATAATACTGAGATAATTGATAATGAGAAGATAATACAGCAGTTGGTTGAAGAGTATCCCTGCGCTTTTAGAAAAGTAAAAGATCCTCATGATGGAGAGTTACTTTTTCAAGCGGGAATAAAGGATCCTGACAGGTTTAATAAACTGCTTAATGATGGTAAAGATACCTCTTTTGAGATGAGAGAACATCTTTCTGGGTATGAAGATTTTGAAAAAGAGGTAATCTCTAATCTAATGGATACAAAAAATAATAAAGTTTTTAATTCAGTTCTCCGTTTAATCAGTTATGAATCTATGAAAAATGGAGGTCCCATATTTTCAAAAAAGGGTATTCTTCTTCCTTTTGAAACTGCAGAGGTATATATCCCTTACTCTATTATCCCAACTTCGCTTAATGCTTTTTCAGATGGAGCTAAGAAAGCTTTTTTTTCTGCTTTAGCTTTTGTAAATACATACAACATGCTTTTAGATAAAGAGAAACATGTTAAAAAGAATTAATCTGGTATAATTAAGAATTATTTATAAATAGAAACAGTATGTCAGAATTAAAAATATATGATATTGCAATAATAGGGAGTGGACCTGCAGGACTTACTGCTAGTATATATGCTAGTAGATATAAACTGAGTAATATTGTATTTGGTAAGTTAATTGGAGGAACTATTACAGAGGCACATAAGGTATGTAACTATCCTGGTCTTAAGGATGTTTCTGGTATTGATTTAGGTATGAAGTTCTTTGATCAGGCTAAGCAGTGTGGTGGAGAATACAAGACAGAGCAAATTATTGATATTAAAAAGGAA
>CAZQRG010000038.1:4356-5463 GCA_964595745.1 uncultured Candidatus Saccharibacteria bacterium
GTATATTTATTTTAACTTCTGATAATGGTAATAAATATCAATCAAAGTCTGTGATATTGGCACTTGGAACAAATAGGAATAAGCTAAATCTTAAAAATGAAGATTTCTATTTAGGTAAAGGATTATCATACTGTGCTACGTGTGATTCAATGTTTTACAAAGATAAAACAGTTGCAGTTATTGGAGGAAGTAACGCTGCTACTATGGCTACCTCTATGCTTTCTGACATTGCTAAGAAGGTATATATAATTTATAGGGGTACAGAGCTTAGGGGAGATCAGGTATGGGTTGATGAGGTTAAGGCAAAGAGTAATGTTGAGATAATATATACAACAATATTAATAGGTTTAGAGGGAGAGAGTAAATTAGAAAAGATTAAACTTTCAAGGGCATATAACGGTTCGGAGTATTTAAATGTAGATGGTGTATTTGTTGAGATAGGGTCTGAGCCTAATGTTGATTTACCGAATATTCTTAACTTAGAATTAGATGAAAGTAGATATATTAAGGTATCTAAAGACCAATCTACAAATATAGAGGGTGTATGGGCTGCTGGGGACTGTACAGATGGTTCTAATGGCTTTAATCAGGTTATTACTGCATCTAGTGAGGGAGCTGTAGCATCTAACTCAATATTTTCCTATTTAAAGAAAGGTGTTAAATCTCCAGATACATATTAATCCTTTTTGCTATTTACAAAATCTACCCATTCCTGTAAATAGTTAGAGCTAGACCATATTTTATCTTTCCCTACTCCATACTCTATATGCCCACCATATGATTCTATAAAGTCGGCTTCAATCTTTAGTCCACTCCTAGGATCATTCCTGTCTTTATCATTTCTATCTCCTCCTTTACAAAATACATCAGGTTTAACAACTTCTAAAACCTCTTTGCAGTTTGTAGCATTTGGATTTTCATGTACTATTACATAGTCTACTCCCTTTATTGCATCTACAATCTCTGCTCTATCTTTTGCAGGAATAAAGGGTTTACCTTTTTTATTTATACATCTACTATCTCCGTCAACAATAACAACTAAGATATCTCCAAACTTCTTAGATTCCATTATAATTGATACATGTCCAGGATGGATCGGGTCAAAAT
>CAZQRG010000039.1:0-634 GCA_964595745.1 uncultured Candidatus Saccharibacteria bacterium
CCTTTCCTGTCTTACCAGAAACCTCAACTACTGGAATATTTCCTCCCATTCCCTCGACCTGCAGTCCTTGTGTAGTAATATCTCTCTTTATCTTAGTTAAATTAAGATCTGGTAAATCAACTTTGTTAATAACAACTATTGGTTTAGCTGAAGATTTCTTAATAATTTCAATAGATTCAATCGTTTGAGGTTTAACACCATCATTCGCAGCAACTATTAACAATACTATATCAGCTATACTTCCCCCTCTTGACCTCATTAAATCAAAAGCCTCATGTCCTGGTGTATCTATAAAGGTAATCTTTTTTGACAAATCATTATTCGGAGCAATTGTGAATACGGAAATCTTTTGGGTTATACCCCCTGCCTCACAACTTTGTACATGACTTTTTCTGATGTAATCAAGAATTGTAGTTTTTCCATGATCAACATGACCCAATATTGCAACGATTGGGACTCTACTTTGAACACATATATTTTGTTTCTTACTTTCTTTAACCATTTTAAACTACAGTATTCCATCTTAATATTATTCTTCTTTTTTCTCTTCTTCTTTTTCTACAACCTCTTCTTGAGTCTCTTCTGCATATTCCTCAACAGCATCCTCTTTTTTCTCTTTCTTTTCTTTTTTCTT
>CAZQRG010000039.1:644-5437 GCA_964595745.1 uncultured Candidatus Saccharibacteria bacterium
TCTCCCTCTATGTTAGGGTTTGTAGCGAGTATTACCTCTTTAACTTCTTCCTTCTCCTCTACAGTTTCTTCAGATTCCGCACCAACGATATCTATTTTAATACCTGTTAACTTCCAAGCCAATCTTACATTCTGACCATCTCTACCAATTGCTAATGAAAGTTGGTCTGATGGAGATATAACTGTTGCAGTATCACCAGATATATCAACAGAGTCTACCTTTGCTGGACTTAGAGCATTAGCAACAAATCTATCTAAATCTTCATCCCATTCTATAATGTCAATCTTTTCCTCACCAAGTTCATTCATTATGTTTGCAATACGTATACCTCTTTGACCAACACATGAACCGATAGGATCTATTCCATCCTGATGTGATACAACTGCAATCTTACTTCTAGAACCTGCTTCTCTTGCAACAGCTTTAATTTCAACAACACCAGATTCAATTTCAGGAACCTCTATTTTAAATAGCTCTATTAAAAACTGAGGATCTGCCCTAGATACTAATATCTCAGAATCTTCAATACTTTTAAGCAATACTTTGTATCTTTCTCCAACTCTATAGAACTCATTCGCAATCTGCTCTTCAGGAGGCATGTATGCCATAGCTTTACCTATCTCCATTACAGCCATACCTTTTTGCATTCTCTGCATCAAAGCTGTATATACCTCTCCCACCTTATCACTAAATTCACTAATAACTGCATCTTTTTCAGATTCCCTTATCTTTTGTAGTAAAACCTGTTTAGCAGTCTGTGTAGCTATTCTTCCTAAATCATCAGAGGGCATCTCAATTTGAACAGAGTCTCCTATCTCCACACTTGGTGAGATTAACTCTGCTTCACTTAATGCTATCTCTGTTTCAATATCATTAACCTTTTTAACAACAACTTTCATTGCAAAAAGTTTAAACTCTCCAGTTTCTCTATCTACCTCTACTGCTAAGTTACTACCCAACTTCTCATCTATCTCTTCGTACTCAACCTTACCGTATTTCTCTTTCTTGACTGCACTCAATATAGCAGACTCTAAGGCTTTAAAGACCTCTTCTTTATCTATTCCTCTTTCTGCTGCTATCTGATTTATGGCAGCTACTAACTCTGATGTCATTGCCATATATACAAAATGTTAAAAATTAATATATACATACTAAAAAAAAGGTGAGAATATATCTCACCATATCTTAATACTCTATCCAACCAGAGTATATCATATACTTGTTGTAAAACCAAACGACACATATGCCTGAATTTCGTATTAAATAGGTAAAATATTATGTGAAAATATTAGGAGATGATATAATGAGAAGTTTCAAATTAACATATTATCTTAATTAAATATATGGATAACAAGGCTTCTATAAGTACAGTGATACTAGTATTACTTGTTTTACTTACATTAGTTTCTTTGAGTGCTTCTGCATACTTATATTTTTCATTTAACTCTTTTAAAACAAAATCTGAAGAAACATTTGTTAAGAAAGGTATATATGATGGATGGCATACATATACAAAGGAAGAGATACCAGTAACAATTAAATACCCTGCAGACTGGATCTTAAAAGAGAACTTGCCATACTACGCTAAAGAAGAAAATGACGATTCACTATATCTTACTGTTAAATCAGTACCTGGTGAGAAAGGTGATTCTGCAAGCTTTGTTAATATTATGAGATACTCGGATAGCGACATTCAATTTAATGAAATTTCTCAGCTGTCGGAATTCCTCACTAAACTATCTGATGAATACTCCTCCGAAGGTAGCTTGATTGCAGATTTTAATTGTGATAAAGAGAATATTATTAAAAAATGGGGTGTAGATACAATTAAATGTACGTATTCCGAAGATGAAGTTGGAGATTTGGAATCTTATTATTTTATTTTTTCAGATCTCTATAAAGATTGTATCTATTCAATCACATACCCTGTTGTAGAAGGATTTGATTCTGAGAATGTAGAAAAAGTTCTTGACTCAATAGTTCTAGGGACTAAATAGAAGTTTATGCTTTAAAATTTAATAATTTTTTATTTACACAAATATATGGATAAAAAGACTTCAGTAAGTACACTGATACTAGTATTACTTATTTTACTTACATTAGTTTCTTTAGGTGCTTCTGCGTATCTATATTTTACAAACAACTCCCTCACAGCGAAAGAAAATAGTGACCCAGCAGAATGTGTTGATGAAGATCCATATAAAGGATGGACTTTATATTCCGATGATAAGAATTCTCTTTCTATATTGTTCTATTATCCTAAAGATTGGACCGTAGAAGACAATGTTGATATCGATTTTATCAAAAAAGCTTTACCACAAGCTAATTGGAATTTTCAGAGTAATTCTGATTATAAGTATCTTAAGATTTCTCAAAAGTCCGATCCTTCTAAATGGATATTGGTGACAAGAATGGGAGAAATAAATGATTCAGAATTTAATTTCTCTGATTATGTTTCAAAACTTGTAAAAGAGGATACCAAGATTGGATATACTTCCCTTCCACTTCATTGTGAAGATATCTCCTGCCCAACATGGGGATTTATGATGACTTCCGATGAAGTTCTCAACTGTTACTTTTCACCCAGTAACGCAGATGAAAATGAATCCACTTACTTTATTATGTACTCTACATCTAGATGGGATAATTATTTATATTCTGTTTCTTATTCTAGTGCCGAACCGGAAGATCCCGACTCTGGTTATTCAGTTGTTCGATTGATTCTAGACTCAATACAATATAATTAATTCAGAGCTTCTAGGAAGATGATACAGGAAGAGGTAAAATCTCTTCCTGTTATTTTTCTCCTAACTCTTCCCAAAGCCTCTTTTCTTCCCTACTTAACCTCTTAGGGATATCTACATCAACTCTTACATACAGATCTCCTCTTGTGCCATCTTTACCTAATACGGGTGCACCCTCTCCCTTTACTCTAAAGATAGTTCCTGGTTGTGTACCACTAGGTATTTTTAACTTCACATCTTCCTTAATAGTTTCAATATCTATCTTTCCACCAAGTACTGCAATATGAACAGGTATACTTTCTACAGAGTATAAATCATTTCCTCTTCTATCAAACTTCTCAGAAGGTTCTACCTCAACTTCGATAAAGAGATCTCCGTACTCTCCATTAATACCAGAGTTACCACCCTCTCTAAATCTTAACACCATACCATCATACGCTCCTGCTGGTATATGTATCTTCATATCCTCCGCCTTTGATTCAACTCCCTTACCTGCACAGTTCATACAAACCTTCTCTGCGATATCTCCTCTACCACCACATTTAGAACACTGTGCCATAACAGATATCTGACCTAAAAAACTGTTTTGTACTCTTCTCTCTCTTCCAGTTCCCTTACATACATCACATGTTTTTCTTTTACCCGTACTACTACCTGTACCCTTACACTCTTCACACTTTACATTTCTTTTAATTTTAACCTTAAACTCTCCACCCTTCATCGCTTCATCAAAACTAAACCTCATCTTGTACCTAATATTTTCTCCTTTTAGATTTCTTTCTCCCTGTTGATTCCCGAATCCAAAATCAAAACCAAAGTTGTTCCCATTACCACCAAAAAATGTACTAAAGATATCACCCATATCAAAAGGTGCTCCACCATATGAGTACTCATAACCACCACCATTACCACTTCTAGGATCAAAACCCTGGGTACCAGCATGACCATACTGATCATATGCTTGTCTTTTTGTTTCATCCGAAAGTACCTCGTACGCTTCCTGTACCTCTTTAAATTTTTCCTCAGCATTCTCCTCTTTATTAACATCAGGATGATACTTCTTAACAAGCTTTCTGTAAGCCTTTTTAATATCTTCTTTTTTTGAATCCTTGTTTATACCAAGAACTTCATAGTAATCTCTTTTTTCCATATAGATGATATTCTAGCAGACAAATGTATTAAGTGCCAACATATGACATTGAAATCTTTAACTGATAATATATTTAAAATGGAAAATGATATACAGGTAAAAAAACAAAGTGAGAAGAAAATATCAAATATTAAAAAATCTCTCTCTTGGATATTTGCAATAGTTGGGATAGTGATAATCTTAAGTCAATCAGTACCATTACTCTCTTCATATGTACAAGGGGAGATACAAATTCTAAAACAGAAGCTAATGAAAGACCCTCTACCAGAATCATATAGACAGTATATTGAAGATGAATTCGCATACTATGATCCTGGTAAGAGTTACTTTGAGAATCTTTCAGAAAACGCCGAAAACCTTCAATACCAAGGCCTTTTCACATATGACCCTACTACTAAAAGTAGTAAGGAAATAGTTGTAGATAGCCAGTATAAAGAAAATATGTATCTCTCTATCTCCTCTATTGAAATAGAAAATATTAGGATAACACCAAATGTAGAAAGTAAAAATGAACAGGTATATGATCAATTCCTTAAATTTGGCCTTGCACATTTCAAGGGCACACCTCTTCCAGGTGATGGAGGTAACTCCTTTATCTATGGTCATAGTGCAGTTATCAGTTTTTTTAATAAACATTCGAACTTACCTGAAACTATTTTTACTAAATTAGAAGATATTGATATAGGAGATACAGTAAAAATAAAAAGGGATGGAAACATTTTAGAATATGTAGTTAGAAATAAAAAGATTGTTTCTCCGGAGGATTTCTCAATATTGCGAACACAGGGAGAGAAAGAAACGGTTACCCTAATGACATGTTGGCCACTGGGTGTTGGTACTAAACGATTAGTAGTAGTAGCTGAAAAGCTCTAATTTATGTAGAATATATTTATGGATGA
>CAZQRG010000040.1:0-5384 GCA_964595745.1 uncultured Candidatus Saccharibacteria bacterium
CTGTGACTCATTGTTTCTTGAAGACTCTCTTTCAATATTCTTAAGCTTTTTTCTTCTACTTTCTGGATCTTTAGGAAGATATCCCAAAAATCTAAATCTCTGACCATTTAATCCTGAGGCCATCAATGAAAGTAATATAGAGGATGGACCAACCAATGGAACAACCTTTATACCTAATCTATGACACTCTCTTACAACTAAATTTCCTGGATCTCCAACGCCGGGACATCCTGCATCTGTCATTAAACCAATGTCATTCCCATGTATAAGGGGCTCAAGAAGAAAGGGAACATCTTTCATTTTACTATGCTCATCTAATATTGCCATATCTAACTCTTGTAAAACCATTCCCATGTCTTTAAGATGTGCTCTAGCAATCTTTGGAGTTTCAACAATAAAGTATTTAATAGTTTTAACAATATCTAAATCTTTCTCCTTTAGCTCCCCTTTTAAAGGATTATCTGTTAGCGATGTTGGTATTAAATATAATGTACCGGTACTTCTCATTAATATGTTCTTTCAAAATTAGAATCAATATCACTCAACTTTAACTTCCATACAGCTGGTCTACCATGAGGACAGCTATACGGATTCTCACATTTAATTAGTTTCTTGTAAAGATCAATCATTTCTTCCCTGTGCAAACTCTGACCACTTCTAACACTTCCATGACAAGACATAGTCGCAAGTATATCTTCTCTTAATCTATCAATACTCTTAGATATATCTTTAATATCATCACTTAATTCAAAAATCTCATCAAACAGCTTTTCAAAATCTGCTCCTACAAACTCTACAGGTACAGTTGCAATATCTATACCATCTTTTAAAACAGTATACTCAAATCCTAGCCCTGAAAAAAAGTTGTTTAATTCTTCAATTACAATTAACTCTTTTTGAGAAAACTTTATATTTGTAGGAACTAATAAATTCTGTTTCTCAATATTTTTGTTATTAGAATTCTTTAATTTCTCAAATGTAATTCTCTCTGCAGCTGCGTGTTGATCAATAACCCAAAGAGTATCATCTTCAAATTCAATAACAATGTATTTATTAAATATCTGAAATATATTCCTAAATCCCCTATCCTCTTGAATATTAGTATGATCATTTTTTGTATACATCGTATTAGCCAATACCTCTTTACTAAAAAGAAGACTATCTCTAACAGACCCACTCTGGTTACCCTCAAACCTAATATCTTTATTCGTATATATCTTCCTATCCATATCCCTATTAACAAAGGACATAGGCCCCTGTGTGTCAGGTTTAAAATTGCTATCAATTTTATACGATGTAACAGAGGAAATAGACTTATTAACGGCCTCCTCAACCCCACTGTAAGCTCTAAATGGATTTAGAAAACGTATCTCCTCCTTTCTAGGATGAACATTAACATCAATTAGTTCAGGTTTAATATCTATTAAGAGTATAAAAGGAACTCTTTCTCCAAATGGAATGTATCTCTCATACCCCTGTATTACGGCTCTTGCAATTCCACTTTCCCAAATTGGTCTTCTATTTACAAATATATATTGATGATTACTTCTTTTTTGATGATCCGATGGATGAGCAATTAACCCCGTTACTTTCATACCAGAACCGTCATAGTAAACCTTTAACATTCTTTTAACAAAATCTTCTTTTAGTACCTCTTCTATTCTCTCTTTAACGACTGTATTTTCTTTAGTCTGAGAAATACTCTTTAAATCAATAACTGTTTTACTATCCTTGATAACAGTGAAATGAATATTCGGATATATTAAGAAGTATGGATACAAAACATCCAAGATCTTTTTGTATTCTGTCTGACCAGTTTTAAGAAATTTCCTTCTTGCAGGAATATTGCTAAAAATGTTTTTAACAGATACAAAAGTACCAGATTCCCTAGCACTCTTTTTAATAGAGGAATCATTAAAAGATTTAAATACAATCTCATTCGCTACATCACTATCAATATATTTTGAAACCAGCCCTATATCTGCTACTGAAAGAATTGTAGAAAGGGCTTCTCCCCTAAAACCCATTGTGAGAAGAGTATTTAAATCCTCCAAAGAAGAAATCTTACTTGTGGTATGGGGTTTAAACACTTTCTCAAGATTCTCTTTTTCAATACCTACCCCGTTATCACTTACCTCAATTAAATCTATACCACCATTTATCAACTTAATCTGAATTCTTGTACTTCCAGCATCAACACTGTTATCAACCAACTCCTTAACTACAGATGCAGGCCTTTCAATAACCTCACCAGCAGCTATCTGATTAACTAACTCTTGTGATAGTGTATTTAGTTTAATCTTTTCCATATATTGAGTATTTTAACACAGAAATACATTAATCTGTTAAAATTATACATATGAAAGAGCAGTTTCAATTAAATACAAAATACGAACCATCTGTTGATCAAAGTATTGTCATAGATACTTTATCTACAAATCTAATTAATGGTACAGAAAAACAGGTCCTATTAGGTGTAACAGGCTCTGGTAAAACATTTGTAATGGCCAATGTAATATCAAAATTACAAAGACCAACATTGGTACTTTCTCATAACAAAACTCTAGCAGCTCAGCTATATGAAGAGTTTAAAGAGTTCTTCCCAAAAAATGCTGTTAAATACTTTGTTTCATACTACGATTACTACCAACCAGAAGCGTATATACCATCTAGAGACCTTTACATTGAGAAAGAGTCAGAAGTAAATGAAGAGATTGAAAAGCTTCGACTTAGTGCAATGAACGCTGCTAGAACAAGAAGAGACACTATTGTAGTGGCTTCGGTATCATGTATTTACAATATTGGTAGTCCTGAAAACTATGAAAACAAATCTATAGAAATTAGAGTTGGACAAGATATTGATATTGCTAAGTTGTCCAGCGAATTAACATTTCTGCGATATGAAAGAGAATCGACAGACCTAATATCAGGAACCTTTCTTGTTAGAGGAGATACTGTAGAGCTCTTTATGCCGTATGAAGAGTTTCCAGTAAGAGTAGAATTTTTTGGAAATGAGATAGAAAGTATTACTTATATTGAACCTATATCTAAAAAAAGAATAAACAGTGTAGATAACTTGGATATATTTCCAGCTACACCTCTTGTATATGACGCTGACACAATGGCTAAAGCTGTAACAAATATTGAAAAAGATTTAATTCAAAGAGCAGCATTCTTGCGAAATCTAGGTAAAGAGGTAGAAGCACAAAGGTTAGAGCAAAAGACTAAATATGATATTGAGATGATGACACAGATTGGTTACTGTAAGAGTATGGAAAACTATTCTATATATTTTGATGGAAGGAAAACAGGACAACCACCATTTACCCTTCTTGATTACTTCCCCCAAGACTCTCTTATGTTTATTGATGAATCACATATCACAATTCCTCAAGTAGGAGGTATGTATAACGGGGATAGAGCTAGAAAGACAAATTTAATAGAACACGGTTTTAGATTACCCTCTGCATTTGATAACAGGCCTCTTAATTTTAATGAGTTTAGAAAAAAACAGAAAGAAACAATATATTACTCTGCTACACCAGACCAATGGGAGATTAAGGATAGCAGAAATAATGTTGTAGAGCTCCTTACAAGGCCTACAGGTCTTTTAGATCCTAAGATTGATGTTAGAAAAACAGAAAACCAGATAGATGATGTAATAAATGAGGTTAAAATGAATACTAAAAAGGGAGAAAGAGTCTTAATTACTACTTTGACTAAAAGAATGGCTGAGGATCTAACAACATATCTACAAGATTTTGGTATTAAAGTAGCATACCTTCACTCAGATATTGACACTGTTGAAAGAGTTGAGATATTGAGAAATCTGAGGCTTGGAGAATTTGATGTTTTAGTAGGTATAAATCTTTTAAGAGAGGGGATCGATCTACCCGAAGTATCTCTTGTAATTATCTTAGATGCTGATAAAGAGGGTTTCTTAAGATCTAAAACAAGTTTAGTACAAACGATTGGAAGAGCTGCAAGACATGTTAATGGAAGAGTTATTATGTATGCAGATAAACAGACAGATAGTATGAGATACGCCATTAGTGAGACGTACAGAAGGAGAGAGTATCAGGAAAAATATAACCAAGAACATAATATAACACCAACTAGTATTCAAAAAGATATTAGAGACTCATTGGTTGAACAGGAGGATAAAGAGAAAAGAGAGTTAGATTTTGAATTTGACAAGCTTAGTGAAAGACAAAAAAGGATGTTAATAAAGGATTTAAGAGCTAAGATGTTACTTGCTGCTGATAACTTACAATTTGAAAAAGCAGCTGAGCTAAGAGACAAGATAAAAGAGATAAATCTTTAGTATTATCTTTTATTTTTCAATTTGGGTAAGTATAAGTTGTTTGTTTTTAGGATTAAATTCACAAAGCTTATCAATAAAGTCATCTAAAGACATATTTAACTCCCCTACAGCCTTTGCTATTCCATCAGAGAGCTCTATCCTATCAGGATCTTCAAGCTTTGAAATAGTGCTTAACATTCTTACAAACCATCCTGCAGCGCTTCTTCCCTCTCTATCTGCGTCTGTTTTAATACTAATTAAGTGTCCATTCTTTTTAATATTTCCCCACATCTCATTATCAAATAAAGGTCCAGTGAACTTCATCTCATGATTTAACCTATCAATATATTTTTTAGCATCTTTTGTATTTAAATTCTTAGAAATTATCTGCAGCGCTGTTCTAATCTGTTCACCCCATTGACTATCACTATCGTTTTTTAAATCTACAAGTAAAAGAGCAGAGGTATATGAAAGATTCCCAATATCAACTAGCTCTTGAATCTTTGGAGATAGACCTTCAACATATTTAATAGCATCACTTGTCTTTCTTGGGCTTCTTCCCATTTTACTTGCAACCTTTGATATCGAAATGTTCTCTCTTCCATAAATCTTTATCATTTCATTCCAGAATCCATGAATAATTGTGGCTTCCTGAGCTGATGTCATTTTATTATGCAAGTTTTCTGACATCTGAATAGATAGAACCTCTTCATCAGAAAGCATTTTATTTGCCACACGTATTAATACTCCTACATCACATCCTCTCTCATTAAGAACTTTAATAGCTTCATACCTATGTCTTCCTGCTAACAGTCTTATACCGTCCTCCCCTATATCACCAATACACGCTTGTAACTGTCCTGTTTCAAGAATACTGCTTGCAATCTCCTCAACAACCTCGTAATCAATTGGTCTAATATTATCAACAGGAGTAATCTCTTCTATTGGTAAATACATATGTTCCCATTTAATTGATTCGTATGAACTTTCTCTTTCCATAACTAAAAAATATATGTTAAACAATCTTACAGTTATATTCTAAATCGAGAAAAAATAAAAGAGCTGAGGGTTTAGCTCAGCT
>CAZQRG010000041.1:0-5285 GCA_964595745.1 uncultured Candidatus Saccharibacteria bacterium
TGGAGTTTCCTCAAAAGTATGGGATTATGAGTATTCCTACTATTCTTCTTTTTAAGGATGGTGAGTTAGTTGAAACTATGATTGGTATACAACCTAAAGATGCTTTCTTAATGGCTATTGAGAAGCATTCGTAGTTTAAGGTCAATTATCTAGTTTTGATATTTATCTTTTCCTTGCTATTAGGTTATTGGATATTACCATTACCTTATCTTTCTTACCCTTGAATATTGATTCTCTATCTACCATTATATTGTAATCAGGATCTGTTGATACTAGTTTGTACTCTCCCCCTGGAACAATGAATCTATACTTTCCCTTTTCATCTGTAATTCTTCTTGCGAAATTAGTTCCAAACTCTGTTTCCATTAATGAAAGCTCTACTCCTTCTAATCTCTCTTCATATATATCCCTTACTGTACCAAATCTATACTTACCTTGACTATTCATCACTATTGTTATCACAAGAGTAAGAATGTAAAGAATTAAAAGAGCTAGATTGAATGTATTAGGTACTTTTATATATGAAAGTACTGAAAACAGTAAACCAATTAGAATTACAATATTTATTAAAGATATTGATATATTAATGAACCTATTTCTTACTACTGTTTTAATCTCTTGTAATACTGATTTATTTAGGGGATCTACTGGAACAGAGTAACTAATTGGATGATTACTTAGATTGAAATCTCCCCCTGTATATATATTTCTATACGGCAAATCTTGATTACCTGCTATTAATGAACTTGGGAATACATATCCATTCATATTTATATCTAGTTTGTATGTATCACTTGGTAGAGAAGATTCAAATATCCCATATTGATTTGTTACCTCTGTAGCAACAAGTCTTCCCTCTTTAGAAAATATTCTTACTATTGCCATTCCTAAAGGTTCTTTAGTTACAGAGTTATATACTAATCCACAATTTCTTTTCTTTTTCCCTATTTTAAATAGGGCTAATATGTATGAGAATACTCTAATTAGAAGTGCCCCTATGTATGTATTACCAAAAGCAAGAGAAAGAGTTGCTAGAAGTGGTAGAGATATTAGAGAACCAACAGCTATATCTTTAGATTGTTTTTCAGTTATTGTAATTCCCCTAATGAAATCTCTTACTTTTTCTCCAAACAGATTCTTTTTCTCTTCAGGTTCTTGAGTAACAGGAGGAATATCTTTTTCGGGAACATCATTATCTATGTTTTCTACTGGTGGAACCTCTTCTGTTATTTCCTCTTCTTCTACAATTAACTCTTCTGTTTCTGAGATAATCAATTTGAGGATTCTCTTAGTTGATTCGTTATTTAATATATCTTTACTTATATATTCTATGGTATTAATACCTTCCGAAAGATACAGTGTTATCGAAAACTTCCCACTTTCATCTGCAGTAGTAGTATATACTTTTGAATTAACTGTAAATTTAACTGTAGAACCTGTTGTAGCTACTCCTTGAATATTTACACTTCTACTTGAGTAGAAATACTGTAAGTATGAACTATCTGGGATACTAGTTAGATATCCTATCTTAGTAATCTTAACAGATGGAGATATTACAACCTCTTCGTCCTCCTCTTCTTCTTCCTCCTCCTCTTCTTCTGGTGTACCTGAATCGTATGTATAGACTAGATTTGTATTTGTAGATGAACTGTCTTCATAGTCAACATCATTACTACATGATATATATATATTCTTTGTACCACTACTTCCTAAATCTGGAGATATACATGTGTGTGATGTTGTTCCAGAACCACTACATATTACGTTATCACTCATATTATCATAGCTTTCGTCTGTTAATGACAATCTACAAGATCCAGTATCACTTGTATTAAATGATATTGATGGTGTTGGTGTTGTAATGGTTGAACCAGATGAAGGATTGAAGTTGCTCTTTTGAAATGAATTGCCCAACATCCAAAGCTCGCAATCATTTAAGATTGAGCATGCATTAAAAAATATCGTTCCATTAAAAGTGGTTAAATCTACAGGACTACTATTTCCTACACCTACAAAAAGATCTTTCACTAATATTGTGCCTCCTGCAGAACCATCACTTTTCCATAACTCTTTACCATTGACACCATCATTTGCAGAAAAATATATCTCATCCCCCAATAAAGTGAAATAATCTGGATAAGAACCTGCTAAAGAATTAATTTCTTTAACAATATATGTTCCAGGTTCCGTACCATCGCTTCTCCATAATTCATAATTAAGTGATTCATTATAGGCTTGGAAATAGATAATATTCCCCATAGAGGTAATTCTCCAAATAGAACTTGAACCTGCACCAGTACTTATGTCCTTAACCATATATGTTCCCCCTTCTGTTCCATTACTTCTCCAAAGTTCTTTACCATTTATCCCATCGTTAGCTGAAAAATACAAAATGTTTCCATTCGAAGATAATCTAGATGGATAACTTGAAGATGTCCCAACATAAATATCTTTAACCATGTATGTACCAGCTCCTGTTCCATCACTCCGCCAAAGCTCACCACCATGCTCTGAGTCATAAGCGCTAAAAAATAGTTCGCCATTTAGATTATAAAGATAATCTGGCGACCCACCAGCACTCCCTGGATAAATATCTTTTACCAATGTGGTACCGTCCAGTGTTCCATCCGTTCTCCAAAGTTCTACACCATGAGTATCGTCCTCTGCTCTAAAATAGAGATAATCACCCATTAAAGTCAATCCGTATTCAGAATACAAAGAACCATCTGCTCCTGAATATATATCTTTAACCATGACAGTTCCCGCTTCTGTTCCATCACTTCTCCATAATTCAGTACCATTTATTCCATCATCTGCTGCAAATATAAAAATATTCCCTATTGAAGCATATTCATAGGGATATGAATCACCTTCTCCCGGATTAATATCTTTGACCATAATCGTACCAGCCTCTGTTCCATCGCTTATCCATAGCTCCTCTCCATGAACACCATCATCAGCAAGAAAGTACAAAGTATCACCTACTCCATACATCTCCGTAGAACTAAAGAAACAATCCGAATCTCCTGGATATATATCTTTTACTAATACTGTACCCTCCTGTGTACCATCTGTTTTCCAAAGCTCATAACCATGAATTCCATCGTCTGCCATAAAGTATAAATAACTGTCTGTTACACCAAAAAACTGAGGATTACTTTCGTCTGTACTAATAGATATTTCCTTTACCATAACAGTACCTCCTACAGTACCATCTGTAACCCATAACTCTTCTCCATGCTCATCTTCACTAGTAAAATACATAACATTACCCATAACTAAAAGATCACTAGGGTAACTTGAATTTGAGCCTACATATATATCTTTAAATAAAGTAGTACCTACTTCTGTTCCATTTGTTGTCCATAATTCTTGACCATGAACTGATTCTTCTGCGCTAAAGTATGTTACCCCAAGAAATTCTATAAACCTATCTGGAGAGGAGTTTTCTACTCCTTCATAAATATCTTTTACCATAACAGTACCTGATTCAGTTCCATCACTTTTCCATAGCTCATAACCTAAATATCCATCATCTCCACCAAAATAGAGAGTTGAACCAATGACATAGATTTTATTTAAGTATGTACTGTAATCAGGATGTATATCAATATCTTTTACCATTATAGTTCCAGCGTCTGTTCCATCGCTTTTCCATAGTTGACTTGAATTAGCTCGGAAGTAAAGTAAACCATTGAATTCAACAAAATAAGCCAAATATGTATATGTACTACCTACATTAATATCTTTAACTAAAAGAGTGCCACCATTTGTACCATCACTCTTCCATAGCTCCAATCCATTTGCAGATGTGATAGCAGGAAAATATAGTGTGTTACCAATAACTACAAGATTTTCATATATATATGAAGGAGATGCTCCACTACTACTTCCTACCCATATATCCTTAACCATAGAGGTCCCTGCATCTGTTCCATCACTTTTCCATAATTCATAACCGTTAGTTCCGTTAGTAGCAGAAAAGTATATGAAACCATTCATTGCAGCAAACCTACATGTTGATGAGAAACTATCCATACCACCACTGCTTCCGCTTCTAATATCTTTAACCATCACTGTTCCTGTATCTGTTCCATCACTCTTCCAAAGTTCCTTTCCATTTGTTCCATTTGTTGCAGTAAAGTACAAGGTCTCTCCTAATACAAAAAGATTCTCAGGTGAACTTGATAGAGAACCTGCTCTAATATCTTTAATCATAACTGTCCCTACTTCTGTTCCATCACTCTTCCAAAGTTCAATTCCATTAATACCATTATTCGCAGTAAAGAAAACATTCTCACCAAATACAATTAGATTTGCTGGACCACTTCCAGTTAAGCCTTCTCTTATATCTTTTATCATAACAGTACCTGCCTCAGTACCATCACTCTTCCATAGCTCAGAACCTTTATAATCATCATATGCAGTAAAAATAACTTCTCCATTGTATGATGTTAAACTACCTACTCCTCCACTTTGAATAGCATTAACATCCTTAACCAGAATTGGTTCTAGTGCTGCATATACAGAATTATTATGAGAAAAAAGAACACAAAAAAATATTGAAACAAAAAAAATATTTATAGATATGTATTTTTTAATCTTTTTAGTCATTAATTTTGTCTAGTAATTGTAATGCTCTATTTTAGACATATAATTATTCTATGTCAAAAGTACTGAGAACACATTTTATTATAAGACAACACCTTGTTAATTGATATTATACTGTATGTTTGATATACTTTTTTGATTATTTGGGGTGGTAGCTCAACTGGTTAGAGCTTTGCACTGTCACTGCAAAGGTTGCGGGTTCGAGTCCCGTCCACCCCGCCAGCCTATAGTTGTTCCAATGAGACCCGTGTGCTACCACTTAGAAACGTTGATGTTGCACCACAATTAGACTATCAATTTTTGACATTTTCAAAAATTAGGCCTGGTGGATGAAAACTTCCAAAAACAGACCAAATTAATTACCCCTTTGTTCGAAGTTAGAATGTTGATATAACACAAGTATTTGAGTGTATTGAAATCTTTACTTCAGTTACATTCTCGTTTCTGTCCTCGTTTTATCGTGGATAATTTCTTCTTACCTTGTCAATTAACTTTACAATTCTTTTACCTATATTTTTCTTGCAGACTCGTTCAACCTAGGGAACGTTGCTCGAACCTTAGCTTAAAGAAATCCTTTACTTGCTTGCTAATATTTTATTCTCGTTCGAGTCCCGTCCACCCCGTATTATGAAATTCATTACTCCCTACCCCTTCTTCTTAAACTGAGGTAACTT
>CAZQRG010000042.1:0-5272 GCA_964595745.1 uncultured Candidatus Saccharibacteria bacterium
GATACTCTTGAAAGTTCATCAAAATCAGCAAAAGAAGCATTTATTCTTGCAACATCCATACCGTTACAGATCATCTCTCTTAAAGTAGTATCATCCCATGAAGAAGGACCAATGGTTGCTATGATTTTTGTTTTACAAAAAGAATCCATATATATTCAATATACATTAAGATGTATAACTTCAACAACAATTTATCTATCCTATATTATTTCTATTTGCATAAAGGTGTCTTAAATATGTAAAATGCTAATATAAGATGAGTATATAGGGAAATGGGAAAGTTTCTAAAAAATATAATTCAATATATGCTTTCTGCATACTTTATCCTTACAATATATAGAGGGATAACTATGCCAATTAATTCTGTATATTTAATATCCTGTTTATTAATTCTTTCAATTACAGTATTTCTATCCTCTGGAATATTAAACTTCCTTACTATTAGAGAAAACTTTATTACAAACTTTATTATGACCTCCCTACTCTGTTTTGGAGGTTTTTTCTTAATACAACAGTTTATGCCAGGATTTAATATAGAGGAATACTCTTTTGATGGTATCAATACAGGCAATTTAGTTATACATAGTTTCCCTGTTACAGAGTTAATTACAATGGTATTTGGAAGTGTTTCTTACTCCTTTTTGTCTTCAATATTAAAGGTTCTTGAGAAAAGTTCTTAATATTGTATAATCATGGCTATGAATTCAAGTATACAAAATATTCTTCTTTACGTACAAATTGGTATTTGTCTTATCTTAATTATTTCTGTACTTCTGCAAAATAGAGCTGAAGGGTTAGGAAAGATGTTTGGTGGTGGTGGAGAGGTTTTTAGAACTAAAAGAGGTTTAGAAAAATTCCTTTACTACTTTACGATTACCCTTACTGTACTTCTTATTTTAATATCGTTATTGATTTATAAATACTCTGCCTAAAGTTTAAGTATGTCAAATCAAATTCAGAAGGAAAAGAAATTATTAAGTAAGTCAATGAAAGAGGCCTTTCAATTGATTAAGCCTTCTAAGAATATAATTAAGGTAGGTACTAAGAAAAAGAGAGTGACTTTAAGAGATTGGGTATGGGATTACCCTTTAAATATTGGGAGTTTTTTTAGAGATACCGCTCCTTTAAGTTTTATTCTAATCTTCTCTGTTATTGGTATATCTCTTTTTGCTTTCTTAACTAGTTCTACATTTGCTAATGTTATCTCGAAAGAAAGAGAAGATATTTTTATTGAGGGTAGTGTTGGAGCTATATCTTCCTTTAATCCAATATTTACTTCACAAAGTAATGTGGATGCTGATATAAGGGCGTTAGTATTTGAAAAATTTGTTAATATATCTAAAGATGGTACTCCTCAAGAAGGTATAGCTGAAAAATGGGTAGTTTCACCAGATGGAAAGACATATGATTTCACAGTATCACTAAGTCATAAATGGCAAGATGGTGAACCTCTTACTATTGATGATATTTTGTTTACTTTTGAAACTGCGAAAGAACTTTCATCAAAGTATAACTATGATACAATTGGTTCACCATTGGTAGACATTAAATTAGAGAAAATATCAGAGGATAAGATAAGATTTACTCTTCCTGAAAGTAATGCTACTTTCTTTGAAGCTATTTCTGTATATATTGTTCCTAAACATAAACTAGAAAATATACAGATATCAAATATACCTTTTGATTCTTTTGCAAAATTCCCATTAGGATCAGGTCCTTATGAGGTATATAGATCTGAACCTAATGTTGTATATCTTAAAGCTTCAGAGTATTACAGGATTACCCCAAAAATTGAAACATTTATATATCGTCTCTATTCAAGTTATGATGCACTTGAAGCTGCTTTTAGAAATGGAATATTAGATGCAATTGGTAGTGTAGATGAATTTAGTATGTCATATACAGATGAATATTCTGGTTACAAGGAGTACTCTGTTACACTAAATTCAAGATTAAGAATGATATTTTTTAATACAAGAAAAGAGAGATTAGAGAGTAAGGATTTAAGGATAGCATTAAATCATCTAACTGATAAAAAGTTGCTTTTAGAAAAGGCTAAGATATCGGGAGAGGTAGCTGATAGCCCGATTGCACAAAGCTCTTGGGCTTATAGCGAGGGTAGTATTGTTCATTACGAATATAACCAAGAGAAAGCCAATTCAATTTTAAAGAATTTAGGATATACAAAAAATGAAACAAGTGGATATTTTGAAACACAAGATAAAAAGATATTAAGTTTTACACTTAGCTATTATGAAAATGATTTAAATGAAAGAATAGCTAGGGCATTAAGTGATCTGTTAAAACAGGAGGGTGTTGTTCTTAATTTGGAACCACTTTCATATACACAGTTAACACAAGAGATAGTAGCAACAAGAGATTTTGAGCTATTAATGTATGAAGTTGAAACTACCATAGATCCAGATCAGTATAACTTGTGGCATTCACTTAAAACTAACTATCCTGATTTAAATCTTTCTGGATATACATATGAGAGGGTAGATATCCTATTAGAAGAGGCTAGAAAGAGTCTTAAAGTAGATAAAAGGACTAGTAACTATGCTCTATTTCAGAAATATATTACTCAAGATGTACCTGTTATCTTTCTATATCATCCAAACTACCAATATGTTGTAAGAGATAATATACAGATTAGTGATATTAGTGGGATAGTATTTCCATATCAGAGATTTAAGGATGTTGCATATTGGAGTAAATAGCTATGCCAGAAGGGGGATTTGAACCCCCACCCTCTTATCGAAGACTACGTTCTGAACGTAGCGTGTCTGCCATTCCACCATTCTGGCTATGTGAAATAATATCATATTTCAATTTATAGAATTACTCTTCTTTTGAAGTTAGGGATATCTTTATTCTCTTCTTTGTTTCTTTTCCAGCGTCATTATCTGGATCTAAACGTTTAAATCTTTTAAGAAATACATCTTTATTAACAATAGTTTCCTGTTTAGTAGGTTCTATCTCTTTCTTTGGTTCTTCTTTTATTTCATCGATTATATTTTCTTCTTTCTTCTCACTTTCTCCGAATAGTTCTCTCAATGTCTTTACATCTTTATCTTTAGAATCTTTTTTGATAATGGTCTCTACATCTTTATACTTCTTTTCATTTCTTTTTCCATCTATTAGATTTTTAAAAATAATTGCTAGAAGTATGCCTAATAAAGTAGATGCTCCAAAAAGAATTAATAAATCTTTATTATTCTTAATTACCCCTATTACATTCTCTGTATTGATATCCTTAAATGAAAAATAGATTTCTTTACCACCAGAAACAATTGGTGTATTACTTTTTTCTCCAACACTAAAGGTAACGGGAGTGGACAGATCACTTACATATCCATACTTTCTTGTTAAAGCAGAAAATGTATATATTGCATCAGATAGTCCACCCTCAGGAGTAATTTCAATTGACCAATCTCCATTTTCATCTGTATCTACTATCCCACTTTTATTAAATGCATTCGCACTTAGAGTATATATAACATCAGAGTTAGCAAGAGCAGTACCAGCAACTGTAATTGAAGTCTCTCCAATTATGGGAGTGTTGATAATGGGAGATCTTGGGATAATAATGAGATCATATTCCAATATTTTTATTGTATTGGTTGAATCATAGAATCTGAATTTTACATCGTGATTTCCAATACTTAGTGCTGGGAATGTATAGGGACTCTTTATAATTGTGTAGGTACCATTATCAAGTGCAATCTCTACCCCTTTTTGTTCCGAAGAGGGGTCTTTAAAGGTTATTACATAACTTGGATTATCTGTATATTCAGGTAAAATAAAACCAAGTAGATTAGCAATCTCTTTTGTTCTTTCCTCTTCCTTTTGATTTAATTCATTTATTTCAGCTGCTTTAACATTATTACTTTGTGCAGTTAATTCATTTAAAGTAGTATCTTGTTGCGCTAATACAAAAAAAGATGAAAAAGAGATTATTAATAATGATAGAAATATTTTTTGCATAGTAAACAGGATTAAAATATATTCAAGATATATTGTATATGGAAAGTAGAAAAGTTTCTAGTCTACTAATTTATCAATAAAAAGAATACCTTGAGTATGGTCATATTCATGCTGTATCTCTCTTGCTTCTTGATTACTGAATATCCCTTTCAGACTTTTACCATCTCTATCTAAATATTTCACTTTTATTTTCTTAAACCTGGATACCTTTCCTTCCTTCTTAGGAACACTTAGACACCCCTCTACCCCTATTACTTCTGTTGTATTAATAACCTTTATTTTAGGATTAATCATTATTTCAAAGTCATTGATATCTTCTTTAAGAATACAAAACACTTTCTTATCTATTCCAACTTGAATTGCAGCTAAGCCTGCAGCTGAGTATCCTTCTTGAGTAACAATTTTCTTTGCTGTATACAAAAGGTCATCTAAAAATGATTGAAATTCTTTGCTATTTATTTCTTCCTTAGTTACATCTTTAGATATTTTTCTAAGAAAATTCTTCTCTTTTAGATTCTCAATTGTATATATTTTAAGAATGTTTGACATATCAAGGATTATATCACACCCTTAATCTAAGTTTAAAAAAAAGATATCCAATTATAATGATATAATCTTGGATTATGTTAAGCATTAATTCAATATCCATCTCAAAAGGTGGGAATGAGATATTAAAAGATATTACTTTGTATATGGGTCCAAACGAAAAAATAGGGCTTGTTGGTGTTAATGGTGCAGGAAAATCTACTTTGTTAAAAATACTAGCAGGAAAAGAGGAACCAGATTTAGGAAGTATATCTTTCAATGGAAAGATGTCATATCTTTCTCAGGAGATACATAAGGAGATAGTTAAGGATATTTCAAATAAAGAGAATATTACAATAGGTGAGTATTTAATCATTGAGAGAGAATTAGATATTGAGGAGTGGGAGATAAACAAGTTTCTTAATAATATGAATATGAAAGGAAAGACCTCAGATTCAATCTTAAGTGAATTGTCTGGTGGACAAAAAATTAAGGTAGAATTAATTAAGCTTCTTTTTGAGAAATCAAATCTATTAATACTTGATGAACCTACTAACTTTTTAGATATTCCCTCAGCACAATGGTTGATGGGATACCTTGTAAACTATCCCTACTCTGTTTTAGTTGTTTCTCACGATCTAAGATTAATGAATAAAGGGATTAGTAAAATATGGTATTTAAATGATATTAAACATAATGTGGAGGTATATAGAGGTAACTATGATAACTTCCTTAAACAGTTAGCTCTTAAAGATGAGTT
>CAZQRG010000043.1:0-5214 GCA_964595745.1 uncultured Candidatus Saccharibacteria bacterium
CCATTTCATAATGAGTATCATTTTTCTTGAGAAGGAAATTAGAACCTTCACTATCTTTTGTAATTCTGTATTTAACCTCTAAGGTTGATGTCTCTTTAATAGGAATATTAAACCACCCAGCTAAAACCTTATATCCCGAATCTTCATAGATATCATATTTGTTATTTGTAATTCCCTTAATCCCAGTCACTGTAGCATTGTATGGTATGAATATTCTTACATAGTTTTTATATTCTCCTTGAGGATATTCCTCTTTAGTAGAATCGTTTTGAATTGCAACTTGATATGTATAGTCTATTGTATTTTCATCCTTAATATTTATATCTAGAGTATGGCTTTTCTTAATGTATAGATTAGCTTTGTTATTACCCCAGTTCCAATCAATATTAATTGGAGCACTTTGGAATTTTGAATCTAGATTACCATCCCATCCTTCTTGGTCAACATATGCTCTAGCCATAGAGTTTTTGAAGGTTAGTAGAATATGTTTTTCTCCTACTGCTTCTGTTATCGTGCTATACAACTCTTTGTTATCGGTTAGCTTTGAGGAGAATACTTTAGTAACTACTGCATTAAAGAAATCAGTTAAAAAAGTAGACTTCCGTTGTTCATTTGGAGCTTCATTAGAGTATGTCTCAAAAATATTGGGATATAGGTTTTCGGAAGTTATTAATTCGCTTTCTCCAGGAACCTCTATCCCATCCCATTGATCAAGCAATTTCAGTATAAATACCATATCTACCATAATTACCCCATCAAGTGTATTTCCCTTCCCAAGGTCATATACGAACTGCTCAGAAGAGAGAAGCACGTTATCTAAATTAGGATCCCAGTTAACAAGAGGGAACGAAAAAGATGTATTTTGAAGTGCTCTTACTAAAGAGTTTGGTGTTCTGTATGTATAGCCTTTTAAATTTAATACTGCCTGTGCATTGTAGATATCATCTACATAGAGTTCTCTAACCTGCCCACCTTCTATTGCTACTATGGCATAACTAGTAATCCACCCCCCTGTACTTCTAATCTCCCCATTATCTTGAAGTAATATTAAATATCTTTTTCTTTCATTTAATCCTAAAATGTCTGGAAGGAATTGAGAAACCTGTTCCAGCGGTTTTACAATGCCATTTATCTTTTCAACCAATTCTTTGTATTCGTATACTAAATCTTTAACAACTTTTGGGAATTTTTGTGTATTTGCTGTAGTAATTAGGTTTTGAGCAAGAGACATCTTGTATATACCCTCTTTTAATAGATACCTATTATCATCTATAGCCTCGAGGTATTGGCTATACTCTTTCATTATCTCGGAATTATCGTTGTTTAACTTAATTGAGGGATCGTAATCTTTAACATATTCTCCCAAGGGTCTTAATCCAACAATTAAATCTTTTGCACTATCCGATATATATTTTGTACCCTGAACAACCTGGAACAGATTATTATACTGATCTTTGGTGTTTGTAATCTTAAAGACCCAAAATAGTCTGTTTAAATTGTTTTCAACCCTTGTTATGTTTGTAGAAAGGGAAGAGACATCTCTATTAATTTTGTTAAAATCTAATTGGGTTAAAGAGGATTCTAAAGATTTTCCTTGATTGTATATAAGAGTTCCTCCTATAAAGAGGCCTATTAGTGGTGCTATAAAAAAGTAGACCACAAGAACAAAAATAGTTAGAAGAGAAAGGGTTTTAAATATCTTGAAATAGTCAATATGATCAATGAGATCTTTTGGTCTATTAAATATCTTAAACGGTTTGAGTAAAGAGGCTAAAAGGGAACCAAGTTTAGTTTTTGAAACATTAGATACTTCCTCCTGATTTTTAAATGTTTTTCCCTCTCCAGATTTGTCAATTTCCCATTTTTTGTCTGATTTCTCATAATATGCTTTTACCTGGTCTATTGTACTATCCTCTAATGAGATATTCTGTTTCCACCCATACTCAGTTGCATTTGGAGCAGGTACATAAAGATCTTGAAGTATGGTGTCACTATTTCCAGTCTCAATAAACTTAATCGCTTTTGCCTCTACATCCAATTCTAGTAATTTATAGGCTATTGATAATGTGGAATAATCATTCTTGTTACAAAGTGATATTACTTCTCCCTTTGTATGATCAGAAAATGTTAATTTCAGTATCCCATAAATAGCATCACTTTCATGAATAAGGTTGTGTATTTCCAAACCATCTCCTTCTATATCAATCTGGTGCTTGCTAGTGGCATCTAGGAAGAGTTTATGTAGAGTATTATCCAATATCTCATTTACACCCTTCCCTATGATTGTACCTAGCCTTATGATCCTTAGATTGGCGTTTGTCTTATCAACATACTCAGCTGCATAGTTTTCACCGTATCTTTGTAATTCTAGAGGAGAGTATGGTTTAGTTTTACCATCTTTTTCATTATTAATTCTATTTGATAACTCTCTATTCAATCTTAGAGATGTTATTAATGATATCTTTGCCTTATATTTATTTGCGCAGGTTAAGCTTTGATTTAAGTAGTCTGTTTCGGAAAGAAAATCCTTGCTATCAATATCTTTAGTATCTTCAACCTTTTCTCCTAACATGTAGTATAGGTAATCTATTCGTGCAATCTTTTCATAAAAAGATTTTAAGCCCTTAAAATCAATAAAGCTTACTCTACCGGTCTTTTTCAATTCAGTAAAATACTGTCTTGAACTATTAGTATACTTATCTATTATAACAACATGACTACCCTGTTCTAAGAGGGTTTTAGCAAGTAGAAATGATACATAGTTCCCACCATGTACTATCACGGAGATAGGGGTTTGTCCCTTAATTTTACTTAAATCTTCTGTACTACTCATTACTTTCACTTATTTCGAAATTAACGGGTATTGGGAATTGATATCCCTTAATATTTAAAATATGTCCCTCTCTTACTACAGTAGGGAATTCGAGATCTTCAAAATCATCTGTAACTAACTTTATACTATACTCTCCTTTGTCTAATAATATATTTGCAAGTGGAGTATTTTTTAAATATTTATTGTTAATATATACTTTTGTATCATCGGTATCAGAGGTAATTGTAATCTTTCCTTTACCATTTTCAATTGTTTTATCCTCTGTGTAATAAAGAACAATACCGTGTAAATTATCATCTGGTCCTATCTCCATATTTATTCTAGATATTGAATTTTTTGTTAATTCAATATTAAAGGTATGAGATTTGTAGAAACCTGTAGTCTGGGATGTCCTAATTAGCTCAATTTGATATTTTCCTGCCACTAAGTTAGTAATATTAGAAGGAGTTTCTCCATACTCTTTCCCATCTATTTTAACAAGAGCTTTTCCATTGGGGGTTGTAATTTCAAGAGTTGTATTATGATAGAAGTTCTTTATTATTGGGATATTCTTAACAAGACCATCTAAAGGAACGAAGAAGAAAAAAACCGAAAGAAGAAATACAAGGGTTATTATTATGAGAGCAGATTTCCATTTTTTCATATACCTTAATTATATTCAAGGTACAATGATTTGTCTACAAAGTTAATATGAGTACTTTGATTCGGGCGAGGTTTCCTTTACTTCTTTCTTTTTACTAGCTTTGTAGTTAATAAATACAACAAAAGCTATGACTGAGGCAATTCCAAATATCAAAACAAAATATCTCAATGCTCCAGTTGAAAGTATAGCTAAAGAACCTATAAGGAGGGCAACTGAGGTTTCAATTAGAAGAATTTGCCTATTAGAGAAGTTTAACTTTAATAGCTGATGGTGTAAATGGGAGGTGTCATTAATTCTCATTAGATCAATTATATTTTTAGGTTTGTATGTTATATATCTATAAACGACAACATAGATAGCATCTACAATCGGTAAAGCTAGAAGCATTAACGTGGTTGAGAACTTAACCCCACTTATAAGGGCCAGGATGCTAATTAGAAAACCATAAATAGATTTCCCACTTGATCCTGACATAATTTTAGGCGCAGGAAATGCGAAATACAAAAGAGAAATCAGTGCTCCAGAGATTAATATACTTAAACTTGAGGAGAATAGAGAGAAAGTTCTTATTCCAATAATAAAAAGCAGGACAAATATGATTAGGGAGTATGATTCTACCAATCCTGGAGAACCTCCTACCCATTTAACTGAATTAATACAGAGTAATATCCATACTATAAGTATTAAATCTCCTGGGAATACAAAAGAAAATGGCAATGAGAGAAATGTTCCGCTCCAAGTTGAGCTAGATAAATTTAATAAATCATTTGTAAAGAAACTTACAAAAGAGAGATCTAAAACAGAGAATGCAATAATAGAGGCTGCAAGTATTTGGTATGCAAGTTGCACTTTCGAAGAGAGATTAAATATATCATCTAAGGTCGAACCGATTACTAATACTAGAATTGCAAGAAGTATTGGTATTGTAAATGCATCTAATCTAAAAAATATTAGGAAAACAATAAGTAGGGGAATCGTAATCGCAAGTCCACCTAGCGATGGGGTTTCTTTGTCGTGAAGGGCTTTTTCGGGGTTATCAAACACCTTGTTTTTTCTTCTTACTCTTGGTTTATATGTTATCCCCCATCTTGTAGCTATCTTACCAAGTAATGGTAATAGAAAGAACGCAAAAAGAAGTCCAAAAACGAATATTGGCCAGTAATTAAGGTATTTATCATATTGGGAAGATACGGTTATACTATTAAGTTTTAGTATTTTTTCTAATATGTTTGTAGGTATAGAGAAATCCATATTTAAAAGGTTAAAAATAATTTTATAAATATTAAACAGATTGAGAGATTCACAAGTAGGGTTACTAGTATAATTATCTTTGAAAGATCTCTCTCTTTATGATAGTACCTATTTGAAAGATAAATTGTTACTAAAAGAATTAATAGGCATACTAATGGGAAAAGATATATATACTCACTAGGCATTAATCTTTTTGAGGGATTAATAAAGTAATTAAAGAGAGGTACCTTAGTTGGGATTTTGTCTTTAGCTTGAATAAGATATACCTGTGTAGCGATAAAAGAAACAGACAGTACAATTGTTAACCATGACAACGGATCTTTGATATATTTCTTTGTTTCAAGTCCAGCCAACCATAGTTCATACTGTTCTTTGTATTTGTAATAGATATTCTGTGGGGCATTCTTTAAACCAAACTGTAATTGCTTCTCTTTTTTTTCTTTTTTCATCACAACAATTATATCAAAAGATCAAAGAGAATTCTTAC
>CAZQRG010000044.1:0-5158 GCA_964595745.1 uncultured Candidatus Saccharibacteria bacterium
GATAGATTTGTACTTGACCATACTAATTCATATCCAGAAAATAGAGCCTTAGTTTTTTCTTCATCAATACCAAAAGTGTATCCTTCCATATCTATACTACTATCAAACAAAACATACTGGACATCATACTTATGAAGGAGTGAAAGAATTTCCTCTTTACTTTCTGACCTCACAACATTTGATATTTCTAGTAGGGCATTCTCCCCAACTTTAGAACCTACGGCTGAGGACATATCCATTACCGGATTAGGAATGATGTAAGAGATAAATTGGGAACCCCAAAAGCCCCATTCATATTCTCTAAAATAGTTGTTATTCGATGGAGGTGCGTAATATATTCTTCCTGTTTGATCATTTTGTACAAGGTACTCTTTTAATTCATAATATTCCTGTGGGACATTTACTAATGCTCTTTCAGCAAAGATATCTCCTTTAAACATGTATTCTGAATATATTAATTGTAATATACAAAGTAATACAAAAGAGAAAAGTATAAAGAGACGTTTAAGTAATTTTTTTGTAAAAAAAGATGCAAAAAACTTAATAAAATATATTGCTCCAAATGTTGAAAGAACTGTTAAACATATTAAATATATCTGTCCTAATTTGGAAAAAGGCCATCTCAAAACCTGCTTAAACAGAGGTATGTTTTCCTGTAACCATGAAAATATATTTCCGAATGGTGGGTTAACTACCTTAATTAAAAAGAGTGAACCTATTCCTAATACTCCCCAAAAGATTAGTTTGTAATTCTTTTTAACAATTCCAAATATTAACCCTATTACACAAAGTAGTGCAGGTATTAATCCAATCGCTTTATAAAAGTCATAGGTTTGAAATAGTTCTGCCATAGGGAATACATTCTGGTTTCCATCCTGTTCAAACAGAGTTCGGTTATACAGTCTTGCTGAATTTATCATGGTTTGCATACTCGTTTCTAAATCTATTACACTTGCTGTAATTGTTCTATTCGTATATGAATCCACTATATCTCCACTTGTAGATAGGGTGTAGTGAATAAATGGTAATATCCAAAAGAGCTGAGTAATGAGAAATACTCCTAGTGTAATAAATATACTTTTAATTTCTCTTTTTCTCCCATATTTAGAAAGGAAATTAACAAATATGGTAAATAGGACGATAAATACTAAATCAATTACAAATAGTGTAGCTATTACACTAGTTGCTGTAAAAAGTATGGATGTAAAGAATAGTATTAAAAGATTCTTCCAGTTATTCCCTTGTGAATATTTATATATACTCAAAAGAAGTAACGGAAGGAATCCAAAATTCACAATATATGGAGCCATGTTCTGATAGAAAAGCCACATAGTCCAGAGAGTAGTAAAGTATGTTACCCCACTTAAAAGATACCCCCAATTTGAATATCTTCTTAACTTACTTTTTACTATCAATATTCTTGTTAAACATGCTACTGATATAGCACCAATTGCCATTGAGAAAAAGTAAAATAGCTGTCCAATAAGCCATCTTGGAAGAAAGGTATCAAATACCGTAAAGAAAACAGATCTAAACACATCTGCCTGTTCACTTTCAGAAGCAAAACCCAATACTCTGTATCCTCTCCATGCTGGAGATTCTAAATATCTAGATACAGATAGAGTAGGGTTAAGCTCAGGAGAGTAGTTATCATTAGATAAAACATTTTTACCTACCTGTAAAGATAGTACCAATATTAATACGAGTATTAATATCAAGAGTATTTCAGGAAATCTTTTTTCAAGAAATCTCTCTATACTTTCATATTTAGGTAATTTAACCTTAGGTAATTCCATTATGTATAGATTATATCAAAAAGATATATATATCAAAGAATATTTTGGTTGACATTCTATCGATAAAATATTAACCTAAATATAGAAATCTGCCTATTAAAACTTTATGTTTTGAATAGGAAAAATAATATAACCTAAATAAACATAAATATGGAAAATAATTCAGAAGAACCAAGAACACCTGGCGGTATCTATTTACCTAAAGGTAGTGAAATTGCAGATAAGATGGCAACTCAAGGAGTTAAACCCGTAGATAGTTCTGACGGGCTAAGAACACCTGGCGGCATCTATTTACCTGAGGGTAGTAAGATTGCTCAAGAGATGACTGCTCCAGAAAACAATGAATGGGTATCTACTGGATCAAGTCAAAATGATATTGATTTAACGAAATTTAGAGAGAAGATTAATCCAACATTAAAAACTGTAACACAAAATGCAGAAAATGGTATAGATACACCAAGTTTTGTTATCGCAAAAGAGAAACTTCAAAAAAAACACATCACTACACCCTCAGAGGAATCAATCGTTCAACCAACACCTTCACCTGAAAAACCAGCACCTATATTACCTCAAGATAGTTCAAAATATGACTTAGAGTCTGGTTCTGGATATGATCAACCTCCTAAAAAACCATTTGATTTAGAGTTTGGATCTGACGAAGAGAAACCTTTTGATTTAGAATTTGGATCTGATGAAAAAGTTTTTAAGAAAGTTCCTCAAAAAGAACAAGTTACTATTCAAAACCTTTCAGAAAAAGGGCAAGATGCCTTGAAAGCTCAGGATATGATTTCCCAAATCCTAAAAGAAAATGCTGAATTACAAAACAAGATTGCTAATCTAGAGGAATTAATTAAAAGCTTATCAAAACAGTACGATAACCCAGAGGATTTGCAAAATTCCTTAGATCCAAACAGAGTAAGACCACTAAACCCACTTGAACAGGTTCAAGCAACACTTTTACCAGAACAAATGAAACAACAAGCTGACTTTGCAAAAGCAGTGGAAGAAGAAAGAATAGCCCATGATCCAACTTACAAAACAACACCCGAGATAGTACCTGTTACATTACAAGAAACAGATCCTAACAAAGAGAAAAAAGAAAGAAACTTGAAAAGAGCAGCATTAATAGCAGGTGTTGTAGCTGGCGGCACGACTGGTATTGTTGGTGGTGTGCCTGCCGCTGGAATTGGAGCACTAGCTTGTATTGGTGCTGGTATAATCAACAAAGGAGTTGACTTTATTGGTAGTAGAAGAATTAATAAACTAACAGAACAATTACAAACCACAACAGATCCTGAAGCAAAAGCCAAGATTGAGAAAAGAATAAAGAATTGGGAAAAGGCTAGAAAAGGAACACAGTATGTTAAAAGTTTCTTAACAGGAGCAAAAATAGGATTATTAGGCTCAAGTATATTTAGTGGTGTATTTATGGGAGGACATGGATTAGTATGGAATACTCCAGAGATACCAACAGGCATTCCTACTTCAGGTACAGGTTCTACTGATGCCTCTGGTTCACTTGGAAACAATCCTACCTCTGAAACTCTTCCTGTAGATCAAACAACTCCGCCAATAGATGGTGGTGTCCCAACTCCAGAGTTACCAACTGAAACATATGATCTATTTGCAAACGGCAGGTTAAATCTACCTGGTAGCCCAATGGATGGGTGGAGATTAGCTGATATACCTAAGGGTTGGGAAAATGTTCAGTTGGAAAATATTCCTGATAATATGTTTGCAAATTCTGCATCTAAATTCTTCCATATTTTTATAAGAGATGCTGGAGCTGCTGGATATACTAATTCTCAAATATCAGAAGCTGTAAGTAAAATGGGCCCACAGGTAGCACATCAAATATTTAGAGATGGAGCATATAGTGGTCAAAGCATACTTCAATCTATGATAGATGGTGGTTGGTTACCAACGAAATAACAATTTTATAAATTTTAAATAAATACAAATGGATTATTCAATTGAAATAGAAAATTTAAGAAATGAATTAAAAACATTGGGATTTGATGATGATAAATTAAATCAGTTACTCGATTTGGCTGGAGAAGAGATGTTGGAAGAAGCTGTAGACTATATTGGAGAAAATGCTGATGAAGCTACATTAGAAATGGTTTCTCAAGAAATGGAAAAAGAAATTACTACTCAGGAGGAAGCTCAATCAAGAATGAATATGATATTTGAGAAAGCATATGGAACAGAAGCTCAAAACAAAAAAGGTGAATTCCTAGTTAATTATCTTAAAGCTACTATTGAGGATACTAAGAAAGCTAAAGATCTATATGATAGATATCAAGCAGGAGATCCTGGTGCTGTTGCTGCTATAAAAGCACAAGAGGGAAATCCTGATGCACAAGAGGTAATTGATAGAATGTAATCCATTACTTTAAAGGATGATTCTTTTTAACAGTTTCTTCTGCAAATTTCTCACTTGCATGTACATACTTAGTTGTAGTCTCTAAGCTTTCATGGCCTAAAAGAACCTGCAGTGCTACTGGACTAGCACCATCCTCTGCCATATAGGTTGCAAAACCATGTCTAAGACTATGTGCTGATGTAGGTATTTGAATACCCAATCTCTTTCTATAATCAGCTATTTTTTCTTGAAAATAGTTTGTAGATAACCTGCAATTTGGTTTTTTACTTCCCATACCAACAAAGGGAATAAATAGAGCAGGGGAGTTGAATTTTTCTAAAAATTTATTCATCCTATACTCCTCAATAAGTTTAATATATTTCCTATTTTCAGAATCAAAAACCTCTAAATTTAAACCTTGAGAAATCGGTTCTTCCATATTTGTTTCACGGTGTTTCATGTTTTCAGTGTCAACTCCAATATCAACAAAAAGTTTATCAATATTTCCTGGTTGTTCCTCTTTCTCTCTATCTGAGAAAGCATACTCTAATCTTAACTTCAAATACTTATTCAACCAACCCAAAGATCTACCTGTCATAAAGACAGCTCTTTCCTTTTTACCTTTACCAAGAATATATAATCTACCATGCATATTCAATTGCTCAATATTTAATCCAATTAGCTCAGATATTCTCATCCCTGTTGCAAAAAGCATCTCTAACATACATCTATTACGCAGTGCTACACGCTCATCTTTTTCAAATTCCATCGGAGATTCTATTAATCTAGTCAAATCTTCTAAAGATGCAACCTTTTTAACCTTTTTATCAGCCTTAACCATCTTTATAGCATCTGGAGGAACAGGAATATCTAAATCCCATTCAATTCTAAATTTAAGATATGAACGAAGTGCAGATAACATTCGATTAATACTTCTAACATCCAAACCATTTATACTTCTTGCTCTAGAATTTAATGGCCTTTGTAAAATACCCAA
>CAZQRG010000045.1:0-5142 GCA_964595745.1 uncultured Candidatus Saccharibacteria bacterium
CTGCGACAATATTGTTGTCTCTAAACTCTTCCCACTTGTCTCCACCAATTCCTGCGGCGAGAATCCAGTAAATGATAGAGTTTGGAACTGTATCTTTGTATATTTCCAGAATTTTATCTAAATCGCTTTCAATAACCGCATTATCTTCTTGAATTTGTCCTTCTTCTACGTTATAAATCTTGTATACATAACTATCTTTATATCTAGATGCTGTTGGGATCAACTCTCCAACAGTTTGATAAATTCCTGAAATACTCTCTGGCCAAGAATAATCAGGTTCATTTTCTTCTTTAACTCCAAATACTAAAGCTACTTTATTTACATCTTTAAAGTAAAGATAATTAATGAAGATACCTTTCGACTCTTCTTTTTCGGAAATATCAAATCCAATCCAAGGGATTCGAGCTTGGCCACCTTGTCCAAAACTGACTGTGAGAAAGAGATCTTTGAAATTCTTTGGGTATGATCTAGTTTGTTGATCATTAGTTCCTGCTTGTTTTATAAATTTGTCTAAAATTGAAGAAATTTCTGAAAGTTCCATAACCAATTTTTTCCCTTCCTCTATAGCAACACAGTAATGCATAAGGTGATCTAATTTAGGGAAATCTAATGTTTTATCTAATGAGTGAAGGTAAGAAAATGCATTCGCAACTACTTTATATTTTTGTAAATCATTTGTTTGAGGATCACGGTTGTAAAGGCCCAAATTATATAAGCAATTGTCTGTTTTTCCATTCCAGCTAGGTAATTCGTTTGGGAATTTTCTTTGAAATAGCGGAGTCCAAAAAGCTCTTGCATAGTTTGGTATTCTTTTCTGCCCAATTAAGAATTCTTCAGCAAGAGAAAAGGGATCTCCATTGTAATTTATCAAGTATTCTAAATTATTCGTCACTTGATCTCTTGTATTTAAGATGAGTCTTTCTCCATGACCTGGGAAAGTGCCTCCTAGGGATTTTAAATATTCTTTAATTTGACTGATATAATCTTCGTTGGAGAGATTCTTAATATTTTCAATGTCCCAAAGCTTATCCAACGCTGCTTGCTGGTTTATAACCCAGTTAGGTCCATCTACAAGTGTATTATCCACATTAATTAACCAGTTTTTATATGAGGTAAGGAGTTTAATTAAATTAGAATCTGAAATAAGAAATGGGTTATCCATAATGTGTTTTATTATTATTTTATTTACTAAGTAACATTTTACATTAAACAGATATAAATATCAGTAATAAATTTGTTTCAAAAAATCTGAATTAGGTTCTTTCGAATAAAATTATATTGAAAAGCGGAAATAATGATATGTCCTTTGCATCTCATATCATTATAATAAATACATATCCTTTAAAGATTAGGTATAACTAAGCAGTTGAAATACTTAACAAAATAAAGAACAAGGGAGAACCTACCTAATACCTTTATAATTCTCTCTATAAGTACTACAATATCTTTATGATACAAATGACATCTCTTGCTATCCCACAAAATGATATAGAGGTAGGACAAATAGATAAGAGTATAATAACTCCTGAAATTAAAGAAAAATTTTCTCAAAAAGCAAAATATATTGAAGCTGTATGTAAGAGTTTCGGATATCCCGCTATTGTTACATCTATAAGAGTAGAAAGGTATCTTTTATATTTTTGTTTAAGTATTCCAGTTGGACTTAAAACTGATAAGATATTTCCCCTCAAGAGTGATTTAAAAGTAGCTTTAGCAGTTCCATATCTAAAAATCCTTATACCTCTATTAGATATGCATGGCCCTGGAATAGGTATAGAAATACCCAATCTATATACAGATGACGATCTATTAAAAGATGAAATAAAGAGATTAACATTACCAGATTTCATATTTATTAAGATATATACAATGATAGTAAAATCTCAAGTAATTAATACACTATACCTATCAGAAGAATTAGAAATAAGTGAGAGTAGAGTAAAAAGATATCTTAAAGATATGCAAAAACTAAATATTATATCTGATAATGGTAAATTCTTAGAAGAAACAGATATAGATAAAGCAGGATACTATTGGAAGAGATGGAGAAGATGTAATTTATAATATATATTATTACTAATGAAGAAAAAGAAATTACCATTGATATTACTTTTATTATTCTCTCCCTTTATAGTAGTAATATTACTTCTTTTTATTGGATTATTATTTAATATAGAATCAGAAGCTTTCGATATAATATTTGATTTATCCCTGTCCGTAGTATCTCCATTGTTGTTTCTTTTAGGAATATATCTATTAATTAAACATAGAGAAACGATATTTATAAACAAAGTAAGTAAGAGAAGAAAACTAATAGGAAAGATAATACTATTTGGAATACTATGTCCCTTTGTTGTTTTTTTAATAGGAAGATACCTTTATAACAATTTTGTTGAAGGGATAGAGGATAGGATAAGAAGTGAATATAGTGAAAGATATAACAAACAACTAAGAGATATAAATTGGGATGAGGATAAGAATAGTGAATGTGAACAAAAAGAGATATTACTAGAACCGAAATTAATTGGTAACTATGAATTTATTCCAGATGAATATGTTTGGGAATGGGATATGTATAGTTATGGATATTTTAATTTAGATAGGATGATAGACATAGCCCGTTTTTACATACCTAAAGAGATTTACAAGGTTAGTAAGAGCTGGAATTTAAAAGATAATAACAAATTAGATTTAGTATGTGATGAAGTAGATGTAAGAAAGGTAGAGTTAGGAGATTCATACAAATGTACTGTTTCATTTAATAACAAAGTAATAGATACAGATGTAAGACACGACATATTCTGTTTTTGGGATAGTAATAAAAGTTGTACAGACAATGTTGGTATAGTCCTTTTTTCAAATAGACGTAGTGAAGGGAGTATAGAATATCTCTTTCTGTTAAATAAAGAGGGAGAAGATTACAACAAACTGTCGGCATATAAGATTGAGGATGGAGAAATACGTCTCTTACCATTTAAATATGAATATAAAGGAGAAAGTTATAGTGATGATAGCTATACTATTTTAGAATCAGTCTTTGAACTATATGGAATAGTTATGTACGGGATGTTTGATTACTTAACTGATGGTGATGTTGAATTAGTAACATTCTTTGAAGAGCCTACAATGGGTTTAAATAATAATATAGATGGGATAAATTATATTTGGAGTCTTCAAGAGGATGGCTTTCATCTTAGAAAAACAGTAATGGAATTAATAGAAGAATGGGATTCAGAAACGGAAGATCTTTAACGATACAGGTTTAATTTCCTCTTATTTTCCTCCTTATCCACTCATTTTCCCAATTTAATACAGTAATAGTAGATTGTAATATAAATGCAAAAGATATCCATAATAGATATGGAATCTGTATATATGATATCCATTGATAATATGTATATATACTAACCATTCCCCATATTAATGTTATTAACATAAATAATATATCTATACTAGCTAATAGATTACTCTTTAATCCCCATTGAATAGGAGAGAATAATATATTAAAGATAATGTTAAGTATAAATGGTAATACAATAATAAAAGGAATATCCCCTATATATCCTTTATAAAATACATAACCAAAAGAAATAAATATTAATATATACAGTACAGACCATACAGGACCAAATAACCAAGAGGGAGGAGCCCATGTAGGTCTTTTAGTTTTTAAGTAGTACTGTTTAGAATCCATATTAAATAGTATATTCTAAATATAAATTTATTCAATTATTGATACCCTGATATTTTTGAAATTAACACCAATTAGTTTCTTAGGTCCCTTCTCCCATTCACATATTTCAAATGGTATATCATTATATACTCCCTGAAATTCTAAATATTTCTGTTCCCAAAGATGTATATCAGATGTTTTATACTCTTTTAATATATTAAAAACTTTTTTAACATAATCTTTAGAAACAAAAATATCTATATCATATGGATATATATTTTTACCTAAGATATATTCTAAACCTGAGGCAGATAGATAGTAGGGGATTATGTTTTTATCTAATACCTCTGTTAGATATTTAAGAGTGTATTCCCATTTATATATATTCTTTTGGTTTATTTCTTGGTAATTCATATTTAAATATCGTCATATTTCTTTCTAAGAGATTGTTCTTTTTTGATCATCTTAAGAATTCTGTTTGTGATATCTACATTGTTCTTCATATTGAAGTATATAATAAATATATTAATGAGTATAATATGGAATGAAAGCCAATATATTTGAAGTTAAGATAGATATTACAGCCTCAGATACAGATACTTTATATATACCCATAGGTAGGGGTGTAATAGATTACAAAGTATTGAGTACAATAGAACCATATGAAGAGTTTGAAGAGTTTAAGGATGAATATAATAATCAATATATTTCTCTTAATGTTCAACCCAATGAGACTATTACTTTTCAAAGAGAGGTAGTTTCTTTTCCTCCATTACCAGATATAAATCCTAAGCTGTGTCTTAAAAATGATGAAAGGTTTTGTAAATGGAAACAGGAAGGATATATTGAAAAGAGTATGTCTAAAGACAAGAAGATATCTGATAAAGAAAAAGTATTACAGTATCTAGATAGAATTAAACAAATAAAATACTCATATCCTAGAACAAAGTATGAATATACTGATGAGGTACTTGAAAACAAACTACCTCAAGACTGTTTAGGTTATCATGGTACACTATGTGCAATGTTAAGATGCTCAGGCATACCATCTATAGTTGATATAGGGTTTAGATTAACTGAAGATGATAAACCACATGTATGGCTATGGTATTACGATAGACAAGAGAGTGATTGGAGTATTGTAGATATAAATGACTATATTTCAAAAGAATCTATGAATACACCAAGGATGTCTGTTACTTTGGGTACTACTCATAATATTAAGAATCATACAGTATCATACGTTCAATACTTTGTATCTGAGAAGATACTTAAAGGCGAGTTAAATAATTTCCATGAGATAAAAATGAATATCTTGTAATAATCGAGATAACTTCTGAAAACACATTACAGAATACTTGTTGTTTGTGTATAATTAGATTATAAAACTTCAGAAATTAAAAGGAGATATCCTCAATTCTAAAAAAATTAAACATTATGCCAATATTTAATCATAACAATGGAAATAT
>CAZQRG010000046.1:0-5002 GCA_964595745.1 uncultured Candidatus Saccharibacteria bacterium
GGGGTATGTGTAATATCTGAAACAAAGAATAAAGATATTAATGCAAGGGAAAAAATAGTTATGAAATTAAAGACTTTACGAAAAAGCATAGTGTTAAAGTATAACACGATAGAGATTTAAGAAACAAACTAAATTGAATTAACAATCCAATTTTTAGAAATATTTTCCCTTTAAAATACTAGTATAAGGATATAGGCTATCATACCTACACTAAATCCCACTTTTAATACAATACTTGCAAGTACACCAATAAAGGAGCCTAAACCTGCTTTTAAGCTTTGATTAAAATTTTTACGAGCAAAGATTAATTCAAACAAAGTAGCACCAATTATTGAACCTATAAACATACCTGGGATATTACCAACTAATACACCAATAATTACTCCCACTATTGCTCCTATCATTCCCCATTTAGATCCTCCTAATTTCTTTGCACCCAATGCTATTACAATATTATCTATGAATGTAGAAAGAATACAGAGAATGAAAAGAATAATTAATATGGTTGGAGTAATAACTACAAATTTACCCATCCAAGCAAGTACGAATACAGATATATATACTAACCATACTCCAGGGAGTGTAAAAAGAGTTAATATTACTCCAGTTAAAGCAACAACACCTGAAACAATGTACAAAAATATCTCCATTTTTCTATTTTCTAATTTTAAATATTTTATTCCAACGAATATTTTGTAAAATTTTTACCTCTTTATACCAAGCTTTCCTTTAATTTCGTTAATATAAGTCTTTAAATTCTCTAACTGTTTTTCTAAACTACTTCCAAACTTTTTTCTGTTTAATAAATAAAGAATAAATATACACAAAACTATATATACAATCTTTATTAAAAATACAATCCAGAAGTTTAAAGTATTAGGAATAAATACAACAAGAGACATTAATGCAGGAACAAGTATTAATGGAAGAAATTTACTAAAACCATATCCAACGTTTATAAAGTGCCTTGATCCAAGATATGTACTTAAACTTAAAATAAACATTGATATTAATGAGGCAATAGCTGAACCTATCATTCCAAAAGATGGAATTAATAGGTAGCTTAAACCGATATTAATCAATGCAGCTAAGAGAGTATAAAGTGGGATATATTTAATAGCTTTCTTTTCGAAATTAAAAATGTTTTGAAAGAAGAAGTACAGACCGTTAAAGACATAACCAAAGGCAAGGAAAGGAATTATTTTCCAAGCCTCTAGATATGAATCACTAAGAAATATTTTAACTATTTCTGGACTAAACAAAGATAATCCCAGAGCGATAATGGCGTAGACAAGAATAATGAATTCAGAAAATCTTACTATCTCCGTATTATCCCTTCTCTCCTCCTTCATTCTGCTAAAAAACCATGGAGTATATGACCTATTTAATGCAACAGTTACCATATTTACAATAGTTGCTATTGTAAATCCAATTGTATATACACCGACTATTTCAATTGATACTAACCCATTTAAAATTAATCTGTTAACTGAAGCCATTCCCCAAACAAAAAGAGCATTGAAAAATATTGGCCAAGAAAAGCTAAAAGCCTCTTTAACTATCTCTTTGTCAATTCTTAATACTATCTGTTTCCTTAATTTATAAAATACAAATGTAGTCATTAAGACATCTGCAATTAAAGTTCCCATTACAATTCCCTCTGCTTTCATTTTGAAAACAGTTAACAGTAAAACAGAGATACCGTTATTAATAACCAGATATGCAACTTGAACTAGTGCATATTTAATACCTTCCTGTTTTGTTTGTTGTAATGTTTGATAAATAGTAAAGATACTACTGAAGAAACCTATTCCTAAAGCGATAAGGAGGTAAGGATAAAACTCAACTCCTTTAGCAATCAATGGGAATATTATAGATCTACAAAGGATTAATATTAATGCTAAGCATATATTCCATACTATTTTTGAAAGAAATACTGTTCCTAAAAATCTTTTTAGTTTTTCTGCATCATCCTTGTATTCGAAATACAATCTACTGACAACACTTTGACTACCAAATATAAAAAGGATTACTAAGAGTCCAGCTACAGAATTTATTAAACTAGCTAATCCAAACTGTGTTTCATCAAGTAGTGATGTGTATAAAGGAAGAAGGAGAAAGCTCATTAGAGATTGAAACATACTTACTCCTAAATAGATTGTTGTGTTTTTAATTACAGCCATATATATCCCTATTAAATATCTTTAAGAACGGTATTCCATAATTCAATTAATTTACTGTGAGTAGTATTCTCTGACATCTTTTTAATAGAAACAATTGATTCCTTCCCAAGCCTATTTAATATCTCCTCATTTTCTAAAATATTTATTATTGCATTTGCATAGTCAATAGGATTCCTACTATCAATCAGAATTCCATTCTTACCATCTTCAACTAAATCAGTAATATCACCTACATCTGGTAATACGCTTGGTACTCCCAAAGACATTGCTTCTACAACAGTCATTGGAAGTCCCTCACTTTTAGATGTCATTAGTAGAATCTTTGATTGATTAATATATTTATAAACATCTTTCTTCCTACCAACCATATCAATATTACCTTCTAAGTTATTCTCTTTAACCATCTCTTTTATCATATTAAATCTAACTCCATCACCAAGCATTACACCTTTTATACTTGGCATCTTCTCTTTAACTTCCTTAATTACATTTACCCACAAAGGTAAATCCTTTTCATCAACAAAGTTACCTATATATATTAAATCGTATACTTTCTTTTCTTTTTCTATCTTAATACTTGGAATATCAAATTCATTAGGAGGTATGAAAAACTTTTCTTTAGGAATACCTTTTTCTATTAAATATCTCATCGAATTGTTTCCTCTTACACCAATAGCCCAGGCTTTAGAAAGCATTCTTAAAAGCATCCTATCCTTTCTATACTTCTGTGGACTTTCAATAAAAAGAAATATATGTTTCTTTTTAAAAATCTCTGATAGGTAATATGTGTATACACCATGCATTAAAAAGTGTATCCCTAAAAGAATATCAATCTTTTTAGTTAAAAGTAGATATATACCATTTAATACTCTGTTTATCTCTCTTAAAAAAACAATTTTTCTAAAAATATGAAGTGGTGGATACTGTTTTAATTTAGGATGTGAATATTCTAAAGGGATATTTCTTACAAGATATACCTGTTTTACTAGTGAGGAATCGAGTATAGGAGAGATTTTTGAAATCAACTTTTTATCTGTACAACCAGCAAATATTAAAATACTTTTTTTATCCATTTTCTTTCCTCCTTATTTTACCTTGAATATATACAACACCTTGTTCTTCAACTGAACAGTATCTCTTAGTTCTAACCAATCAGATACTAAATACTCCTGTAATTTCTCTTGATGCTTAAAAGGATACCCCTCTAAAGTAGAGACCATTAGTCCCACCTTATCTATACCAATAGAATAAACAACCTCTTTATCAATTGCTGCTGTTTTACTAAATATTCCAAAAGTATTCATTCTATCTAACTCTTTTAAATATTCTTTTCTTGGTACCCAATCACTTAATTCCCACTTCCACTCTGGGTTATACTGGTTATCTCCTCTGTAAACTTTTGGTAATATATCCCAACCAACATCATTAAGAAGAATTGTTTCATTTTTATCAAAATATGAAACAACCTTTTTAACCTCATAGTCATTACCCCATTTTAAGTAATAGCTTAATTGGCCATTAGCATAGAAAAAGAATCCTACAACAGAGAATGTGATAAAACTAATAAAAAGAATTAATGGTATATACAAAGATTCATACTTCTGATGATATATGTAATAGATTAAATATGCTCCTAGTAACAACATGCTTAACACCCCACTTATTACTACATAATCGGCTTCAAACAGTAATCCTATTAATGATAGTAGACCAGAAATAATAGCTATTGATAGAAATTTTTTCTTTTCTTTTGGTAGATCTCTAATAAATATTAAAAAGAAGAAAAATACTACTGGTAAGATAGGAAATAGATATCTATCAAATGATGCACGAAGTATGAATATGGAAAGAAATTCCCAAAATATTAAGGCTAGTGGAATAAAAATATAATCTTTGTTCTTAATTGCCTTTTTAATAAATATGAAACTAGTAAATAGAGCTGGAAATATTATTAACTTAGGAATAGATATAAAAGAAAAACTCCTTGGATAAAGAATCTTTCCAATATAGCTTTCGATTGTAGAAATTACTTCTTTAAAGAAAGGCTCCTGTTTGTCATCGACTTTCTGAATTGAGATAGCTTCCTCAATACGATTTGTTGTTGAATTTTCTATATCAAAATGCTTAATATGATATTCAATTCCCCCCTTAGTAACTCCTGGGATAGTAGATAGTGCATACATATTAATAGGTACTAACTGTGTAAAAATCATTAAACAAAGAAGAACTGCTGTAGGAAAGAGTATAAAGAAGTAGGATTTAATATAACTAAATAGGGTATTAAATTTAAATCCTTTCCACTCTATAAAAAGAACATATATTAAATATGCAGGAAGGATCATATAGAGTACATACTCTTTTGCATCGAATATTAGCATTAGACTTAACCCTATCATCCAATACGGTTTCTTCTTTGCTAAAAGTAATAGGAATAGAAGTAAAGAGAAAAGTACTGGTACCTCTCTCATATACGTTGGTAGATTTAATATAAATTGAAAACTTGAGAATAAAAGAACTGTTCCTAATAAAGGGAACCATTCATTTTTAAAGTACTCCTTTAGGAAAAGATAGAAGATATATAAAGATGCACATGCTAAGATAATATTCCAAACTGTAGCAATAATAAGGGATGGGGAAGTAAAAAGAAAAGCTATTGCTACAGGAAGTTTAAACAAAAACCCATGGGTTCCTACTGCGTAATTACCAATCCATTCTCCACTTTTAAGAGCATCTGCCATTATTGATGTTTCCCAAAGATATAGATCATCATCTAGGGTTGCATTTTTAAATATCAATGATAAAAGTCCTAATGCAAGACA
>CAZQRG010000047.1:0-4963 GCA_964595745.1 uncultured Candidatus Saccharibacteria bacterium
AAGAATATAATTGACAATTACTGATTAATAAATTAAAATCCTTTGGTCATGAGTAAAACTGTTAATAAAGAAAAATTTGCTGTAATAAAAATTGCTGGTACACAGTTAAAAGTGTATGAGGGTAATGAGTATGAGGTAAGCAAATTAGATGGTAGTAAGGGAGACAAGTTAGATATAAAAGATGTCTTGCTTCTATCTGATGGTAAAGATGTAAAAATTGGTGACCCTTTAGTTAAAGATAGTAAGGTTGTATTAGAGATTACATCTCAAAAGAAAGATAAAAAGGTTGAGGTGTTTAAATACAAATCAAAATCTAGATATAGAAGAAGTATGGGTCATAGAGCATTAATTACAAGTGTTTTGGTTAAAGAAATAGTCTAATGCGATATTTTTTTGAGTGTGGTAATTTTTTTGAAATTTCTCTTGCAGAGCTTTCTGCAGTGTTTGAATCATATGGTTTCCCAAAAGATAGTATTAAGAGAGTTAGCAATTCAATGTTACTTGTTGAGAGTAATACCTTAGAAAGAGATGTTTTAAATAGGGTCTTTAATAGGTTGGGAGGATTTATTCGATTTGGAGAGGTAATAGGGGATTTAGACTCTTTTCTCACTCCATATTTTGAGAGAAAGAAGATTGTATATGGTATATCTGTACTTGGAGAGAGTGAGATTCAAATAAAAGAGATACAAAGATTAGCAAATGAGCTTAAAAGAGGTTTTAGAAGTAGTAAAATATCTACTCGATTTATTCTACCAAAAAGAAAAGAGTTAAATGCTGCTCAGGTTATTAATAATCATGTAATAGAAAACGGTTTTGAGTTATGTATTTTTGAAAGTAACAGTGGAAGAATGTATGGTAATACCTTAGGTATTCAGGATATATATTCATTTGTTAAAAGAGATATTGATAGGCCTAGTGTAGATTTTGATATGGGAGTTCTTCCTCAGAAGTTAGCCCATATTATGTGTAATCTTACAGGATTGAAGGAGGGGGTACTGTGGGATCCATTCTGTGGTAGTGGTACCATTCTTATGGAAGCAGCGGTACTTGGTTTTGATATTATTGGTTCAGATATTGATCTAGGAGCATTGGAGAGTGTGAATAAAAATATTGAGTGGTTATCTAAGGAAGGATTAATTAATGATATTAAATACAATATTTTCCATTTAGATATACATAAGGTTGAAAGAAGGATAGTCAAAGACTTAAAGGATACAGGTATTAATGCAGTTGTGTGTGAACCATTTATGGGCCCTCCTCAAAAGAGAATGTTAAGTGAAGCAAAGGCGCAAGATCTATTAGAGAGTGTGAGGAATTTGTACGTATCTCTTTTTAATGTAATAAATGAGGTAGGTCACAAGGGTTTTAAAGTTGTTTTAATTGTTCCATCGTATAGGACTACAAAAGGATGGTTAACGTTTAACATATCGGAGCTTGTTGGTAAAAAGTGGGATATATTAAATAGGGAATATGGAGCGGGGGACTTGAAATGGAAGAGGATAAATAGTATTATTGCAAGGAATATTTTCATACTCGAAAAGAGGTAGTTAAATTAAGTAATATTGAGAAATGTCACATGTAGTAGGAGCAGGTAGTGTAACAATGGGAGGGCATGTTGCAGGAAAGAGACTTGGTGTTAAAAAATATGAGGGAGAAAAAGTAGAGTCAGGTAACATTATCCTTAAGCAGAGAGGTAGTGTATATCATCCTGGTAAAAATACCTACTCTTCTAAAGATTACTCTATTCATGCTAAAACTACGGGAGTAGTAAAATTTAGAAGAATGAGTGGTTTTAAAAGAGGTCAGTACTATGTAGATGTGGTAGAATCTCTTTAATAGAGATGAGTAAACAAAGATTTATCCAAATAGAAAGCAAGAATGCATTGTTAGAACTACTTAGAGAGGGTAGGGATTTTGAGCGTATATATCTTGCTAGTAGTGCGTATAGAGATGATAAAACTAAAGAGATTGTACAGTTAGCAGAAGAAAAGAAAATTCCAATGATAAGGGTTCCTAAAAAGACTTTAATGAGGAGATTGCGAGCTTCTACATCTGAGAGTGTAGTAGGTATGATGGTTTCTCAGAATCAATGGGGCTTAGATGAGCTATTAGCTAGTATATACAAAGAGAACAAAATTCCATTCTTTTTGATATTAGATGATATTAAGTATATTCAGAATGTTGCAGCTGTAATGAGAACTGCATTTGCAGTTGGTGTTAACGGTATACTTACACATCCTACTGATGTAAATCTTGTTACCGATGAAACCATTCGTATATCAATGGGTGCAGCTGAGAGAATTCCTCTTGTTGAAATGAATCTTTTTACTGCGGTTAAAGAGTTGAAAAAAAACGGTATTAAGATATTTGGTGTACATATGGAGGGGAAGAATTTTTTTGAGAGTGATTTGACAGGTCCATGTGCATTTGTACTTGGTGCAGAGGATGTAGGGATCTCTACGGGTATGATGGAGAGGGTAGATGAGAAGATTTCTATTCCAATGCGAGAGGGTATTGGTTCACTTAATGTTAGTGTAAGTGCAGCTGTCTTAATGTATGAGAAATTAAGACAGGAGGTATCTTAATCCCCAAAGTTTTCTAGTCCTAATTTCTTTAATAGATCTTCTAAGTCATTTTTACTTAAAAACCTAATTATTATTCTTCCTCCCTTACTTAATCTTCTTACACTTGTACTGTATCCAATCTTTTCTGAAAGCATTTCCCCGTATCTAAGTAAATCAGGATATTCTGTTTGAATTGTTTTGTATTTAGCACTTTTACCATAGTTAATCTTTCTAACAAGAGATTCTGTTTGTCTAACACTTAAACCTCTTTTAATAACAATATCTGTAGCAGCTACTAATGATTCTTCATCTTTAATACCAAGTAGAGCTCTTGCATGTCCTTCGGATATTGTTTCATTGAGTACTACCTCTTTAACAGCATCAGGTAATTTAAGTAGTCTCATTTTATTTGATATAGTTACCCTATTTAGTCCAACCTTTGTAGCTATCTCTTCTTGGGGTAATCCAAATTCATCTTGCAACTGTACAAATGCATATGCTTCTTCAAGTGGATTAAGGTCTTGTCTTTGGATATTTTCAATTAATGCTAACTCTAACATCTGTTGTGGAGAGGATTCTTTAACAACGATAGGGACATATTTTAATCCAGCCAACTGTGCTGCTCTAAATCTTCTTTCTCCAGCTATTATTAGGTATTTATCCGAATTCTTATCTTTAGTTACAATTAGAGGTTGTATCACGCCACTTTCTCTAATAGAATCAGCTAAACCAATTAGCTCATCTGGTTCTATGTGCATTCTAGGCTGAAATGGATTAGGAAGTATCTTTGTAATATCAAATTTCTCTTTATATGAGCTACTAGAGTTATCTATTTCATTAGAGCTAATTAATGCTGCCAATCCTTTTCCTAATCTTTGTTCTTCCATATTTATATTTTTACAATTTAAAGAAATCTTTTAATAAACTCTTTCGCAAGACTATTGTAAGCCATTGCTCCAGTAGACTTAAGATCATATTGGAATATTGTTTTACCATATGATGGAGCTTCTGAAAGTCTTACATTTCTCGGTACTATTGTTTCAAAGGCAGTTTCTTTAAAGAATTTTCGAACATCTTCAACAACATTTGATGAAAGTTTTGTTCTACTGTCATACATCCCCTAACTGTAATGAGGGGTTTAATCCTTTTATTAATTTCATAGTATTAATTAACTGTCCTAATCCTTCTAATGCAAAGTATTCGCACTGTATTGGTATCAAGAGTTCATCAGCAGCGGTTAGTGCATTAATTGTTAGTAATCCAAGGGATGGTGGACAATCAATTATTACTGCATCAAAATCAGTTTTAATCTCCTCAAGTGCTTTTCTAAGAAGTGTTTCTCTGGATAACATATTAACCATCTCTATCTCTGCTCCTGCTAAGGATAGATGAGAGGGTACTAAGAAGAGATTGGGTGTAGATGTTGAAACAAATACAGATTGTATTGGTACATTGTTTACCATTACATCATATATATTTTTATATGGTGCTTGTTGATCAGTATCCCAGCTTTCTTTATCAAACTGCTGAGTAAATCCAATACCTGAGGACAGATTTGCTTGAGGATCAAGATCTATTAATAGAACCTTTTTACCTTTTCTAGCTATTGCAGCTCCAAGATTTAGAGTAGTAGTAGTTTTTCCAACTCCACCTTTCTGATTAGCGACTACAAAAATTTTCATAATGATAATTTACCATGTTTCACAGTTAGAGTCCAATACTGTATGTTTCGTGTTTTACGACTCTAAATTCTGAAAATGGGTAGTATACAATCCATGCTTTACCCTTTATCTTTTCCTTCTTAATAGGTCCAAACTCTCTAGAATCTGAGCTATTTGTCCTATTATCACCACATACAAAGTATTCATTATCTGGAACTGTAATTGTTTGACCTTCATGTAGGTATGATCCTCCATTTGTTATTACAGAGCTTTCAAGATATGCAGATTCATCTAATAGGTCTCCATTAATATATATTAATCCATCTTTAATCAATAATTCATCACCAGGTGTCCCTATTATTCGCTTAATAAAGTCTTGGGTATCAGAGAATTTAAAAATGATAACATCTCCTCTTTTAGGTTCAGAAACTCTATATGTTATTTTATTAGCCATTAGAAACTCCCCATTTTTATATGTTGGATGCATTGAATTACCTACTACTTCATGAGGTGTCATAATGAATAGGTAGAGCACGATTGCTAATACCAATGCAACGAGTATTGTTTCAATTAGGGAGTATATGGCTTTTCCAATAGATCCTATTACAGATGTTGCTTTTCTTTCATTACTTATCTCATTTTCTGGTGATTCGTACATTAAATTGGGGCATAAAATTATATGGTACCGCTACGGGGAATCGAACCCCGGTTTACAGGATGAAAACCTGTCGTCCTAGA
>CAZQRG010000048.1:0-4892 GCA_964595745.1 uncultured Candidatus Saccharibacteria bacterium
AAATACTAAAGTTATGTACACTATCTGGAACTAGTGAAATAGGTAGAAACTGTAACTTTATCGAATTAGGAGATGAAATAATAGTTGTAGATGCAGGGTACTCATTCCCTGGGCAAGAAATGTATGGAATAGACTATCTCATCCCCAATATTAAGTACTTAAGAAAGAACAAGAAAAAGATAAAAGCGATTCTAATAACACATGGACACCTAGACCATACCGGAGCACTAAGATGGATGTTACCTGATTTAGACTTCCCTCCAGTATATGCAGGAGCCTTTGCAAAAGCTTTAATTGAAGCTAGGTTAGAGGAATACAATTTAAAAAGTAAATCTAAAATATTCGGCGTAACAAGACACACAACAATAAACCTGGGTAAGAATTTTAGAGCCACCTTTATTGGTATTAACCATAGTATTCCAGACGCCTTCTCTATCTTTGTTGAAACCCCAGGGGGTAATGTATTCTTCTCCGGAGATTATAAGATAGATACACAACCAACTAACGAGTTAGAAGCAGACTATGAGAAACTAAAATCCCTAAGAGGGAAAGTTGATCTTGCTTTAATGGAAAGTACTAATGCAACTAAAACAGGAAAGTCTCCATCTGAGACAGAGGTATATGAAAATTTAGAGAAAGTAATTGCAAATACACAAGGAAGAGTTATTGTAGCAGCTTTTTCATCTCTTCTTACAAGGCTGTACTCTCTTTATGAAATAGCTAAAAGAACAAACAGAAGAATTGTAATATCTGGGAGAAGTCTAGAACAAACAATAATGATTGCTAGTAATCAGGGATATATAAAAATACCACAGGGATTGATGATTAAAGAAAGAGAGATGGGTAAGTACAAAGATAATCAGTTACTAATTCTATGTACAGGTAGCCAGGGAGAAAGGTTCGCAGCATTAAATAGAATCTCTTTAAATGAACATAAGTTCATTAAGGTTAAAAAAGGTGATCTTGTAATTATGTCCTCTTCAGAAATACCAGAAAATGTTTCAAGTATTGAGGGAATGACAAACAGATTAATTGCGTTAGGAGCTGATTTGCTAAAAGATACAATAGAAACAAAAATCCATTCAACAGGCCACGGGAATCAAGAAGACATGAAAATTATGTATGATCTTGTTCAACCAATTACAGTAATGCCTATACATGGACCACTTACCTTTAGATACTTTAATAAAAAGAATTACATGTCTTGGGGAATGAAGGATGAAGATGTTCTACTAACTGATGACGGATTAACATGGACATTTAATGGAAGAACCTGGACTAAAGGTAAACCAATTGAATCAAAACCCATCCTTATCGATGGACTTGGAGTAGGAGATACTGGAGAGATTGTTTTAGGGGATAGAAAACAGCTATCAGAGTATGGAATGTTTGTTGTTGTACTTAATCTAAGTACAAAAACACACAGACTAATGGGAAGGCCACAATTCGTATCAAGAGGGTTCATATATATGAAAAAATCCCAAGAGCTACTCAAAGAGATACAAACAATAATATATGATGTACACAGAGAGTGGGAGAATAGCTCAGTAAGAAGTAAAAAGTTTGTATACGACGAACTTAAATCAACAATGGAGAAGGCAATAGGGAAGTATATTTACAAAAAAACAGAAAGAGAACCAATTATTCTAATAGTTGTTGTATAGTCAGACGGTTTTAATGTTATAATTTAGCCAATGATAAAACTGCCAAAGAAAAAATCAAAAAGAGGGTCTCTTCTTGATGGAACAACACCTGTAGTTGCCCTAGATATTGGTACTGAGACAGTAAAAAGTCTCCTATTTACCATGGGAGAGTATGGAGTATCTGTTAGTAGGATATCCAGAATACAACAACAGCAACATGCAATGAGAAGTGGCATTATTACTAACCTTGATACAGTACTTGATAACTGCAAACTCTCAATCAATCAACTTCTTAGCAATCTTAAACCAGAGGAGTATCCAACGAAAGTAATAATGGGAATCGCAGGAGAGTATATACAGGGAGTATCAATAGTGGTTAACTATGAAAGAGAGGAACATTTTGAAAAAGAGGTTACTAAAAAAGAACAGGATAGGATTATTAATGAAGTAAAATCACAAATTGCAGTAAGTGGGAAAGAGGATTTGGGTCTTAGAACAGGATTAAAGAATGAAGATATTGAGATACTACATATAACCCCAACAGGCCTAGAGATAGGTGGTATGCCAGTAAATTCATTGATTGGATATAAGGGAAAAGATGTTAAATTAAATTTCTACGCATCCTTTGCACCAAAAACATATACTGAAGCTCTTAGAAAAGTTGCTTCTTCTCTAAATTTCGATGTCTTAGGAATAGTATCTCAACCATTTGCAGTAGCAAGAGCACATTCTGGTGGAAGTCATACCAACTTCTCAGCTATCTTTTTAGATATTGGTGGTGGCACTACGGATGTTGCAATAGTTAAACATGGTAATGTTGCAGAGACACAGATGTTTGCATTTGGAGGAAGAGTATTTACTAAAGAATTAGCAAGATTAACAGACTCTGATTTTAGACATGCCGAACAGAGAAAAATTAAGTATTCTGAAAAAGAGCTCCCTAAAGAAGTAATGAGACAGGTTCAAAGAACTATGTACTCAACGGCAGGTCTGTGGATGAGAACCTTAAAAGTAGCATTAGAGAGCTGCGAAGATATTGGACCACTCCCCACACAAATATATCTTTGTGGTGGTGGTGCACTACTTCCAGATATTAAACAATCTCTTATGGAATTCCCTTGGAAAAAATACCTACCTGTTGCAGTAGTTCCTAAAATCGATATGTTTACACCTAATCTACTTGGTTCTGTTGTAGATAATAGTGGAGACTTACAAAATCTATATGATATTACTCCTGCATCTTTAGCAAAGTTTCTTTATGATATGGAGATAGATAGGACTACAAAAGATATAAATTGGGATATATAAAAATGGGAGAAAAGATTCCTACAGCAAAAATTGTAATTGACGAGTCTCACGAGCTAACAGATTTAGTTAGAGAGATACACCGAAGTAAGGCAGAAAGAATTGTGCTTACATTCACTGAACAAACAGACATCCTTATCAGCCCCATTAACTTAAAAGTTTTACAAGAAGCAGCCGAAAGAGAGGGGAAGTTACTTATCTCACAGGTTATTCAAAATCCAACGGGTATACGTAATTCAAAATTAGCAGGAATTAAAACAATTGATACTCCATCTAATCCAACAGAGTATGATTGGGAGGATGCTTTTGAAATGATACAGACAAAAAAGAAAGAGAAGCTTGAAAAGAAAAAAGGGCTAGACCGAGTTATTATAAAGGAGGAAGATGAGAATGAACTCTTTGAAGAGAAAGTTGAAGATACTCTTGAAAAAACAGAAATACCAACAAGAGAACCCTCTAAATATTTAGATAAAAGAGGGATAAAATCCACAACCCCATTTATCTCTATAGATACTGATATTCCCTCTACCGATCAACCCCCAATGGAATGTGTTCTTCCTCCTGTTACCCCAATTGGGCCTGTTCCTTTGAAAAAGAAATATAGTCTAAATATTTTTAAGAATCTTAAAACTCCAAAAACAGGTGTAACATTAAATAAAAAGAAATTCCTTAAAATATTTCTCTTTATATTTATACCCTTAGTATTTCTTTTAATATTAGGGGCCGTTCTTTACAACCAGTTTGCAACATTTGTTAAGGTAAGACTCTTTGTCGAATCAAAACCTGTTCAAATTGAAAGTATTCTAACGGGAGATGAAAATATTAAAGAGATAGATTTTGAGAATCTTAAAGTACCAATAAAAAAAGACGAGAAGACAAAAAGCCTGTCTGATTCTATTACTGCAACAGGGAAAGCTTACAAAGGCGAGAAAGCAACTGGAACAATAACTTTGACATATTTTTTAGGTGATGGATGTCCAGAAATTGAATCTGAGAAACCAATACTTAAACTTCCCTCTGGAGCAATAATTTCTACCTCTACTTACTCCTATAAATTGGTTAATGCTGTGGAAATTGTCTGTAATAACAATGCAGATATACAAGTAATTGCTGCTGATATAGGAGAAGAATACAATATCCCTAGTGGGAAATCTTTCTCGGTAGAAGGATATTCAAATGCGACAGTATTTGGTTTAAACAAAGCTGCTTTTACCGGAGGTACAAAGCAAGAATACACTGTACTTTCTCAACTTGATGTTGATAATGCCATTGAGCAGTTAAGTACCACTGCAATAGAGGAAGTTAAATCTGAATTGCGAAAGGTTACTGGTGGATGGGAAATAATTGAGGATACTGTCCTAAGTGAAGTTGATAAAAGTAGTATTAAAACAGATAAGAAGGTGGGAACAGAGGCAACTACTGTAAATCTTGATTTAACTATTAAGGGTACTGCTACCTATTATCAAACAACAGGGTTAACAGAAAAACTTACAGACCTTCTTAGAGAGAAAGCACAGGAAGAAAATCTTTTTGAAACTGAAGGAGATTTAGAGTTGGTATTGGGAGATGCAATAGAAAAAAGTATAACGATAGAGGAGAGTACTAAAGGAGCAGTAAAGATAAAGATTGTTGCCAAATCAAGCATTAAACCTAAAGTAGATAAAGATAAACTAGCAGAAGAGTTGAAAGGTATGGAATGGGAAGAGGGTAGAGAATACCTTGCTTCTTTAAAATACGCTGAAAGAAAACCGGAGGTTGTATTTAATCCTAATAACTATCCTGCTTTCTTAAAAAGGTTCCCTGATAGAAGAGGAGGGGTTTTAGTATCTATTACAGAATTAGAAGTGGAGAAGTAATTCTTTATTTTATTCAAATTTATTGATAAAATGGCATGTTTATGTACCCGTAGCTCAATCGGATAGAGCAATTGCCTTCTAAGCAGTA
>CAZQRG010000049.1:0-4887 GCA_964595745.1 uncultured Candidatus Saccharibacteria bacterium
TTGGAATTGTGCTTACTGCATCATTTGCGTGTACAGTTGAGAGAACTAGATGCCCAGTTAGGGCAGAGTTTACCGTTATTCTTGCAGTTTCTTTGTCTCTTATCTCTCCGACCATAATGATATTAGGATCCTGTCTTAGAATTGATCTTAGTCCATTGGCGAAAGTTAAATCTCCCTTTGGGTTAATCTGAATATGATTTACCCCTTCAATACTATATTCAACAGGGTCTTCAATTGTTGTGATGTTAACATCTCTTGTATTAAGTATTTTAAGAATAGAGTAGAGGGTAGTAGTCTTACCACTTCCTGTTGGTCCTGTTACAAGAAATAGACCAAATGGTTGTCTATATGCTTTTTCTAAATTTTTTAAATCTTCTTCTTCAAATCCCAAATCTGTTAAACCGTATGATCTGTTTGCCTGAGAGAGGAGTCTAATCACAACCTTTTCTCCATAGGTTACAGGGAGAATTGAGATTCTAGCATCAACATGATAGAAATCTTTTACCTGTTCTTGAGCATTGGAGAATTTACTAATAAGGTTGGCTATTGCACTTGGCTTGTCTTCATCCTTGTCCTTTTTGTCCTTTCTTTTCTTCTCTTCCTTTTCTTCCTCTTTCTTAGAATCATTTTCATCCTCTTTTTTTACCTCTTCCGCCTTAGCTTCTTCTTTTACAGGTTCTATAACCTCTTTTTTAACAGTAAAGAGGATTTTCCCATCTTGAGGAGCAAAGTGAATATCGGTTCTTAGTTTAGAACGGACTTTAATAATGAAAAGTAGACTATCTTTAATTTCCTCTCCTATGGGAATAATATCTCTTAATACGCCATCAATCCTATACCTTATCAGTAGAATGTTCCCATCTTTTGCCTCAATGTGAATATCAGAAGCTTTCTTTCTCAGTGCATCCAAAATCAATGCATCCAAAAAGTCAGATACATTTATCTTCTTTTTAATAACATCATCTGTTAGTTTTAAAAGCTCAACCATGGCAGTATGGATAGCTAGGCTATCTGATATTCACTTATATATATTTAAACTAACAGTTATCTCTTTACAGTAATTAATCTGGCAGGATCTCCTGGTGCAACTTCTGCGTTACCGGTAACCTCAATTCTTCCAGAACCTGTCTGACAAATGGTATAACCTGTTGCTCCAGCAGTACCAGTACTTGGATCCATTGGTATTGCAACGATATATTCGTCTACAAGTGTAAGACCAAGGTCAACATTACCTACTGCGGTACCAATAGTAGTTGCTGTTGGACATGTAGCAATAGTTCCAAGGTCTGCAAGAGCATGTCCCTGCTCAGAGGTATACTGTGTTACTGCATTAAGAATCTGCATAACATCTGCACTTCTTTGTGCATTTCTTGTATCCCTAAAGTTCTTTGCGGGATTGATTGCGACTATTGTAATAGTAGCTAAGATTATAATTAAGGCTACTACTACTAGGATTTCTATAAGAGAAAATCCTTTATATTTTTTTCCTATCATAAAGAAAAAATATTAAATTTATATATATTAAATATACATTTGTATATCTAAGGTGTCAATTACGATTCTTAAAGATTAGTTAACTCCATATCATTTAAGATTTGATCAACTATTAAGAGATCTTCAAGGGTAGCATCTTCTGTTGCACCATAGTCATAAGTTGAAGACCCCATATTCTGATCCAATGTATAGAGTGTAATTTCATCAAAAGATATTAAAGATGGAACACAGGGAGATTCAAAATAGCTATTGCCTAAAACGGTATCATATACATAGACTTTTGCAATTCTTCTGAACGGAACACCTAACCATGTGAACTCTTCATACTTCGTATTTGTGTAGTCTGTTACTGTTACCTCTTGTCCACTCACCTGGTTGTCTTCAAGTATCTTATCATAATATGTAGTACTCTCATCCTCAAACTTTGCATAGTAAGGACATCCAGCAAAACCAAGACCGGAGACAGCCTGCATATAGAACTCCTCTGTTGTACCTTTGAAAATTTTCAAACCTGTTAAGCCTGTATATGTAACACCAGAAGTAAGCATATTTGTTCCCTCTCCATCCTTGTACTCTTTTATACTCCATCCATCAGGTAGTTGTGTTGAAATAAATTCTCCTTTAAACGGAGATAGCGTAATAATATCTTCTTCTACATCTTGTTGTGTATTTTGCTCCTCTGTTGTGGTCTTTGAAGTATCTAATCCGATTTTCTCAAACAAATTTAGAGTGAAAATTAAATAGTAGGCCAGGGCTACAAATATTAAAAAGGCAAGAATAATAATAAGTATTTTAAGAGAACTTTTTTTCTTTGGTTTCCCAGTGTTTTCAGTTAACTCAACAGGGGGCGTAGTCGCCGTAACTGGTACTGTCCCTGTATTTATTGGTTCATCCATATTAAATAATAATTAAATTTAAATATATATTAGCTACTCACCAACAGTAATCTCTGTAGAATCAGATGTATTCTCACAAGCAATTTCCGTACAAATAGTCTCACCACTATGACAAAAACATGTATTACAACCATCTGAAGAGTCGAATATCTCTTTATCTGCGTATGCCCATCCTGCGTATTCACATCTTGGAGGTTCTTTTGTAGGAAGGACGCTAGAGGTATAGAAGATGTAGCTAATTAGGCCAAGTACAATAGTTCCTAATGTTATTGATAAACCATAGGCGAAATTTTTACCTTTGTCTTCCATATTCCATTCTACAATATTTTACTTCCAATTAGATATCCTAAAAAAGTAGTTAGAGTTGAAACAGATGTTCCCCATATTAAATCAATAACAGTTATCTTTAGATTCCAACCATCAAGTGTTGCTAAATTAGTTAAATCATATGTGGCATATGTTGTTAAACCAAAGATAGCTGCAAATATTAAAGTTTTTCCAAGAGAGCCACTTTCTATTCCGGGTATTAGAATTAGTATAAGTAAGGCAAATATGAAAAGAAGGTAGAAGAGGAGAGCAGGGAATAGATTAGGATTTTTTAATAAAAGAGAACCTATCTCTTTTTGGTATAGATTTTTTGCAATTAAGTTCAACCAGATCAAATCTATAACAAGAAAAATTACAAAGGTTATTACGTATAGAAGGGTATATTTTAACATAGAGAGTAATTAAGTAGTTTATATATCTAAAGTATATATAAATGTACTACTGTTTTCCAGAAAGAATATTTTTCAAACTGTCTAAACTATTAAAGACATGGGTCCTGGATAGAGAGAATCTCTTGCTATAATAGTGATCTATGGATCTGCCACAACTTCCTCCTATTAAATATCCTGCTTGGGCAACATATGAATAGGCATCGCTATCTGCAACACATCCAGGGTAAGCAATAGAAAATACATCCTGGCCAGTTGCACTTTTGAGTGTATATCTACTCCCAACTATTTCCGAATAAAGTCTTTCTTGGTTATTTTCCTTCGCTAAATCAATATGTGAAGCAGAGTGGGAGTCAATTATCATTCCATTTCTAGCCATCTCTCTTAACTGGTTATAAGTGATTGAGGTCTTGTTTGATACTACATAGAACACTCCTACTAACCCATATTTTTTTAGTAGGGGGTATCCATTTGTATACTGCCCTTTCGTACTATCATCAAATGTAATCATAACAGTCTTTTGGGTTGGGTTAAGACCTTTACTAAGCAGATTATATAGCTCCTGTGATGTAATGCTTTTGTAATTCTTTTTAACTAAGTAAGCCAACTGTTCTTCAAATGTTTCTGGAGTAACGTATAGACCTGTTACAAAACGAGAGGTACTATTTGGCATAGCATCAATATGGTGGTACATGAGAATAGGGACTCTGACAGATTTAGAACTTTGTGCTAATGGAGTTACATCATAGGGTTCGTTAAAATTACTATCATTAACTACAAATTCTTCAGAAATGTACATAGGATAGAGATATGATTTACCCTCAATCACAGTTATTTTCCAATATATATTTCCCTGTCTATTTAGGTTACTGTTAAAGATAATATTTTTTAATTCTGTTTTTAATTGATTGTTTGTATTTAAATCGTTAGGGTTTTGGGAATATATGACTAAGTTATTAAGAAGAGTAACTAACTCGTGAGTATTTATATCTTTTGAAAGGAAATTTAATACTCGTAATTTGTAATATGCATCATTAATGTTTTCCGAATTAAGATCAATTAAGAAATTAGAGACAGAACTATCTGATGATTGCGCTTCAGACTTCTCTTGCAAGGGAATCTGCAATGATGCCTGTTTGTATATATATTCATCATAAATATTTCTGAAATCTGTTTTACTAAGTACGAGATCCCCGTCTAATTGAGATACAGATTCAGTTAACATTTTCTCGTACTCTCCTATCTTGTCATTTAAATATTGATTAATATATTCCTGTGGTATTAATATAGGTGTCTCTTTTTCAATTAGTTCTTTGTAGGCATCAGTGATATTTGTATGTTTTGTTTTAGATATGGTTTCTCCATATAGAAGTAGGGTAGTCTTTTGATGTTGGGTTAGAGTTAAACGCAAAGATTCAACCAGGGTGTCGTAGTCCGAGGGGAATTTACTTAGGTCAGTATCTATTTGTAGGGGGGTAAAAGCATATGATGGTTTCGGAATATCTGTAATTACTTTTGGTTTTTCTTGTTGAATACCACTCTCACGATTAATAATGGTAGAAAGAATTGTAAAGGAGATATATATCATAAAAAGGGCAAGAGGAAAGGATATGAAAAGTAATAGAGCAAAGGGGACGTCTAAATTCTTCTTCTTTTTCTTTGGCATTGAAGTACCTGTATATATAGATAGTTCGTTTAATATCGTAAAACGGAGAGGGCGGGATTTGAACCCGCGGTAGGCTTTAAAGGCCTACGACTCGTTAGCAGTGAGTTCCTTTCGA
>CAZQRG010000050.1:0-4820 GCA_964595745.1 uncultured Candidatus Saccharibacteria bacterium
TGATATATGTATGTGTGAGTCATGCATGGGAATATTTTAACATATATATGGGCTTCTATCTTTTTTTATTCAATGTGATACAATATCCCTGTTATGAAAGGTCGGTTGTATGCCAATTGGTTGGTGATAATTACTTTGTTCCTATTTTTTTCCTCATTGGGAATTTTCGTCATATCTCTAAAAGATACAATAGGGATTAAGAAGTGTGCATTCGGAGATGATTTAGGAACAAACTGTATATGTAATCATGAGGGAGAAAAAATCTGTGATGAAGATATTGCAATAACGGTTGGTTCAAGGGAGTTTACATCTGTTGATTTAGTTTATTCATTTGATTTCCTTAATCTTGTAGATATTAATAAACCTGTTAATCAAAAAGCTAAGTTTGTTGATATCTCAAATTTGAATAACAATTTAAAGATTACACTTGAACTTGAGAGTATGTGTAATGAAGATAGTATTGTTGCTCCGCAGATTGGTTTTTACAAATTAGATCGAGAAAAGTTAATACTTACAGTTGTAAGAAATTTGACGAATGAATCCTTTAACAGGTCATGTGTTTCAGAGAACATATTTGAAATTAAAAACTTCAATATTGAGTTGAGTGATAACTTTAGAGTACAGTATCAAGATGAATATGATGCTATATATCTATCAAATAACTGTATATATGAGGGATATATTCGAAATGATGGAGATGTATATAACTCAAAAGATGGTAGCTTACTATGTCAGTGTAAGAATGGAGAGAATAGTTGTGAGAAGGAGTAACCTATTAAAGTAATCCCACAAATAATCCTAAGATACATGCAAAGAGTGTAAATAACCAAAATCTCATTGTAATTTTGTACTGAGGCCATCCTATTGCCTGGAAATGATGATGTATCGGTGCTATTTTAAATACTCTCTTCTTAAAGAATTTCATGCTTAATATCTGTATTGCACTTGATCCCATTATTAACCATGTAATTGAGGTCATTAAGAAATATGGAATAATATTGTTTGTAACTAAGCCAATAAAAAAAATAGAGAAAGCCAAAGGCATTGCACCAGGTCCACCATTCCAAAATCTTGCTGGAGGAATATTAAAGTAAAGATCAACAACTAATACACCTAATGTAATTGCAAGGAAAGGTAAAAAGGCATACTGCTGTTGTACTATTAGTAGCATGGACATGGCAGAGACGATAATGATAAAGATACCTACCATAAGACCATCTAATCCATCAGTTAACTCTCCAGAATATATGGCAAATTGACTAACTATAGCAATAAGTAGAAGTATTGCTGGTGTTATTGAAAGTACAATTGTATTTGTAAGGGATAGTGTTGTGAAAGTACCTGTACTATATAGAAGATACATAATAATTATATTAAGTAGTATAGTGAATAGTAGTTTACCTAATCTCCATTCAAAAGTTTCCTGCATTGCCTTTATCTTAGGATTATTCTTAAACCCATTTGTAAATATTGCAACATCTACAAAGCCCCAAAACCCGAAAAGCATAAACCCTATTAGAAGAGCTCTTAACTGTGGAAACATAGGGGTAAATATATATGCTATTAAAGGAACAACAATCCAAATTAATACACCACCCATATTTGGTGTACCATTTGTTTGAGTTGATTTCATTATTCTCATGAATATGGAATTGGTTCCCTCTCTTGATCCAAGTTCTGTTTTCTTAAGGCCACTTACCTGATTTAGTTTGTAGAGTATACTAATCATTATTGGTGCAAGAATTATAGATGCTAGAGTAGAAATAAAAAGATATTTAAGACTTTCTTTTAAAATTTCAGTCATATTAGTATTAACGAATTTATTATCAATAATTATCTCAATTTCTCTTAGAGATTTCTAGGTCATTAACAATATTTAGAAATATTTCAGTCCACATAGGTACTACAGTGTTTGCTGCATACTGGTTGTTTTTTGGCTCTTCTAATCTTACAAGCATTATCATCTTTGCATCATCAGCTGGAGCAAAACCAACAAAGGTAGTAATTGTTTTATCCTCTTCATATCCAACGCCATCCTTTTTTGCAACTTGGGAAGTTCCAGTTTTACCTGCAATGTAATAGTCCTCTAACTGTTTAATATATTTAATATTAATACCACCATCTTCTATAACATGTGTCATCATCTCTGCTACCGCATCAGCAGTTTCTGCAGATATCGGTTCTGAGAGAATCTGAGGTTGAAAGTCAATCTTTTCTTTTTCATCAGATATTGAGGAGATAACATAAGGTCTCATTCTTTTACCATGGTTAGCTATTGTACTAATAGCGGAGATTACCTGAAGTTGTGTAGCAGATATCCCCTGTCCATATGATGCTGTAATTGTATCAAGTTTGGTCCACTGAGCATCTGATTTTAAGTAGCTATTACTTTCCTCTTGTAATCCTATTCCAATAAAGCTTCCTATTCCAAACTCTTTAAGTTTGTTATAGAAGTACTTAAAGTCTACCTCTAGTGCAGTTCTAGCAATACAAGGGTTGTTAGAATTCTTTAACATATCTGCTAATGTTTGAAGACCATCTGGTCTTTTATCCCATTGATATATTTTTCTTCCCTTTAAATCTGCATATCCTGTTGCTTCATAAAGGTCTAAGTATCCTGTTTTATCATTACATGTGAAGTCTTTAGGGACATCACCAGATTCAAGAGCTATAGATACGGTGATAGGTTTTTGAACTGAACCGTATTCATATACATCAGCAACTACTAGATTCTTAAATACCCAAGGATCAGATATTCTCCAATACTCGTTTGGATTATAAGAGGGATAGTTTGCCATTGACAAAATCTCTCCTGTTTTAGGATTCATTATTATCACACTCCCACTTTTTGAACTAGTTTTTTCAACATTCTCTTTTAATATTCTCTCTACTTTGTTTTGAAGTGATGGTTTAATAGTGAGTGTAAAATCTTTGCCAGATCTAGGAAGTACAGGTTCATATTCAGCAGTTAAAATAGTATTACCTAAGGAGTCTTTTTCTTCATATGTGTATCCTTCTTTCCCGGTAATATCTCCGAAGTAAAACCCTTCTATTCCATACTGTCCTAAATCATTACCTTCACTATCCTTACCAATAAAACCCAAAACATGAGATGCAAGCTCTCCATTAGGATAAACTCTTTTTAAAGCTCTTTCGAAATAGAGACCGAATCCCGCCCTATTTACCTTCTCATCTCCAAATATATTTGCATTTTCAATTGCTATCTTTGTTTCAGTATCAATTCCTTTTGCCAGGTTAACGTATTGAAAGTCGTCAGTTATTTTACTTTCAATATTTTCATTTTCTACAGCTAGAATAGAGGATATTGTTGAAATGAAGAGATCTTTTTTATTAAAAAACAGCTCTCTTTCTCTCTCATCTGTACTTAAGGAGGCATATACATTCCATATAGGTTGGTCTACCGCAAGAATAGTTCCATCATTAGCATATATCATTCCTCTTTCAGCAGTCTGTTTCCCTTTATCTGTATACTGTTGTTTTGCAATAGCAATAAACTTATCTGATTCAATAACTTGCCATCGAAAAGCCTGGAATAGAACAACAAGACCTAATATTGTTAAAAAGGCAATAACAAGGTTATAGTTGTTTTTTTGAATTTTAGCACCAACTGATGATTTCTTCCCTTTGTGTTTTGAAGAATGAAGATGATTTAGCCTACTCATTAGTTATTAGCTACTAAGGTAGAATCCTCAAGATATACAAATGTTTGTACTTTAGTTTGTGAGAGATTTAATTTTTTCCCAGAAAGACTCTCTATTACTTTCAGAGAGCTATTTTTTGCGATTTCTTCTGATATTACTCTATTCTCTTCTAAGAGATGTTCTTTTTCTGTATTTAAAGATTCTAATCTTGTACCAAGTGGTGTTAAAACAGAATTAACTACTAGTTGGGAGAGTGTAAAAAGAACAAATGAAAAGATTAATATCTTGGGAAATATTGAACCTTTTATTTTTTCAGTTGTTTTCATTGGGCAGTTAACTACTGTTATATTTTCTCTATTACTCTCAATTTAGCTGAAGCGGATCTGGGATTGTCTCTTACCTCTTGGTCGGTTGGGGCACTTAATTGTTTGGTAAGAAGTAATCCCTCTCCGCTATCAACTAAACTGTTAAAGTAATCTTTAACTATTCTATCTTCTAGCGAATGGAAAGATATTACGCATATCTTTCCTTTTTGATTTAAGAGCTTAAAAGATTTGTCTAATCCTTCTTTTAAAGAGTTTAGTTCATCATTTACCACAATACGCAGGGCCTGAAAGACCCTGCGTGAAGGGTTCTTTGAATTTTGATGAGCTGTCGGCACAACTCTATAGACAAGTCTTGTAAGATCTCCAACCGTAATAATATTCGTAATATCATCTTTAATAGCTTTAGCAATTTTTCTAGCATATTTTTCCTCTCCATATTTTAGAAAGAGTGTAGATAAATCTTTCTCTGAAAGGACTACTAGGATATCTTTAGCTTTTACTCCTAACTCCTCATCCATTCTCATATCTAATGGTTCACTCTCTTCTAAGTAGCTAAAACCTCTGTTATGTGAATCCTCTAACTGTCTAGATGAGAGACCTAAATCCATTAATATCCCATCGGGTTGTCTTTCGTATTGGGATGTAATAGAGGCAATCTTTGAAAAATTAGATTTTTTTATAACCCAATTTTTCTTTATCACATCTTTGTAATACTCTTGAACAAAATCGATAGCATATTGATCTTGATCTATACTAAGAAGTAGTCCATCGCTACTCAATCTTTTATATATCTCAAAACTGTGTCCCCCATCTCCTAGTGTGCAATCAATGT
>CAZQRG010000051.1:0-4811 GCA_964595745.1 uncultured Candidatus Saccharibacteria bacterium
TGACTAACAACAAATGCTCCTAAAGTTCCAACATTACCAAATATTGCTTGTCTTACTGTTAAAGGTAATTGATCAATATATTGATTAGTCATACAAAGATCTAATTTAAACTTTCTAGCTTCAGAAAGTATCTTAGCAAATGAGTCTGTTGCAAAATTTTGAAACTCATCAACAAAAAGATAGAAATCATTCCTTTGATCCGTTGGTATATCAACTCTTTCCATAGCTGTAGATTGTAATCTAGTAATTATCATTCCCCCAAGTAAAGAAGCAGTCTCTTCACCCAATCTCCCCTGTGCTAAATTAACAAGCAATATCTTTTTATTATCCATTATCTCTCTGAGATCAATAGTAGATTTGACCTGACCAATAATATTCCTTGTTACAGCAGAAGATATGAATCTACCCACCTTATTTTGAATAGGAGCTACAGACTCTGATAAAAGTCTTGGGTTTTGGGACATCTGAACATATTCCTCTTCCCAGAATTTTTTTAGAATAGGATCATCTACCTGTTTTAATATGAACTTTCTATAATTCTTGTCCATCAGCAATCTCATTACAGAAAGAAGGGTTGTCCCTTGCGCTTCGAGTGCAGTAGCTATTGCATTAGTAAGTATATACTGTAATCTCGGTCCCCATGAATCAGTAAACTGTTTATGAAATACCTCTACTACTCCATCAGCAATTAAATCTCTCTGAGACTTATCCTTAAGCTCTAAAAGATTAAATCCAACAGGATACATTGTATCTGTTGGATTGAAATATATTACATCCTCTACTCTCTCAGGAGGAATGAAATCCAGCAACTCCTCAACAGTTTCTCCGTGAGGATCAATTAGACAGGCTCCATCACCTCTCAGTATGTCTGAAATAAACATATTCTTAAATACAGTAGACTTACCTACTCCCGTTTTACCAAGAATATAGAAGTGCTTCCTCCTATCTTCTCTCTTAATACCAAATTCAAATCTACTACCCCTATAATCTGTCTCAGCAAATACAGTAACTCCATCCTCACCATTTTTGGGTAAGTTCATAGGAGGTTCTATCTTTTTAGATCTACTCCAAGCAATATTAGGAGTCTCTACAGAAATATTTGGCATATGATACAGAGACGCTAACTCCTCTATATTTATAATATCTATGGTATCTGATGGTAAGAATCTATTCGTATAGTCTGAGTAAATCTCTTTTCCTGTTTTAGTTGGTTTAGAATGTACAAAGGTATTTAAATGAGCAGTTGTAAATTGTTTAAAACTAGCTACAATATCTCTTAATATCTGCTCTGATTCTATTTGTGTTGGAGCTTTTGTAATAACCCTTATCTTAAATTCAAAACCCAGTTTAAGCATTTTCAATTCAATTTCGCTTAACTCCTCTTCTTGACCAGGTTGTAATTTAACAATCTCTTTTCTTTGAGCTTCTTGTTCACCACTCAAATTAGAAAGATTCTCACCTACTCCTTTTAGAACAGACGATAACTGATCAAAAAAACCTCCTCCATATGGATCTTTTCCCTCTTTAATAGCAGTAATATATTTCTTAGAATTAGCTTGCCAATAGTTTGATACGGGCCTAACTAATATCTGTATCCATGCATTCTGACCAAGTTTTAAATCAGATACAGCACCCGTAATTGCTGCTAGAGGATCAACCTCAAAATTTCTAAATGTCTTAATTGGAAATATGAAATCTTTCTCTAATTCAATCTCACCGGTTGTAACAAACAGTTTCATCCCACTCTCTTTATTTGCTGTGTAATCAGCAACATACTTAATATCAGCATTAGGATACTGAGCGTAAATCTGCCCTTCTACAAATTTAGAAAGATGCTTTGGAACTACACAGTAAAATTTAATCCCCTCATCCCCGCTTGATGCTATTTCAAAACCAATTAAATCTAATGATTTTACAGAATCACCTAATATCCCATGAATAGAAGCAAACATCTGTTCAGCTGCAAGTGGTGTTTTATCATTCTCTCTTGGAACTAATATCTGCATAACTAATGGGTTTCTTACTTCATCAAATACATCTATATCAACTTTTGGCTTTCTACCAATAACAAATATGAATGCTAAAAAAAGCAATGAACCAAAAAGAAGAACTAATATTACCGTAAGCATTTCCATATATATTCATTTTACCCTAGAAAAGAAATATTTAGAAGACATTAAAAAGAATATACTGTAGGAATATCTTTTCCAAGTATAATTACAATATCCCCAGTAGTCATAAATGATGGTCTGCCCTCGACTATTTCATATGTTCCAGGAAAAATTTCAGAAATAATTTCTAAAGAATTAACAAAACCTTTCTTATTAGGAACGAAAAACTGTGTCTTCTCTTGCTCTAAAGGAGCATTATCATATCTAACAACCTCACACCCACTATTCCTAATCCTTCTAGCATACTGAGAAGCGTACCCTGACATTCCACTTCCGTTGTATACTTCAACCCTAACCCTCTCTTTTTCTAACTCTCTATCTACCATACTTTCTATTAATCCTTTCCATACAGTGTCATATTTATCTGTATTTATATAGCTAGATATTCCTACCCCTCCAAAAGATTCCTGTTGAGAAAAATATTCACTACTACTAAAATCAATTAAATACGGACTAAGAGAAAGAGTACTTTTATGTATCTGTTTTAATTTAACTATTGCATTTCCCAATGTTGGTAAAGATGAATATATAACCGCTTCTGAATCTTTAAATTTAGATGATGAAACCATCAGATTAAACCATCCTAATTTTGAAACAAAGCTATTTAGAAAAAATGCTTCTTGATTTACCTTAAAACCATTAGAGTAATATTGAGCATATATAGAATCACCACTGGATTCACCCAATTTATCTTTAAATATCTTAAATGCATCCCCACTCACCCATATATATTCATCTATATTACTTCCCAAAAGCTGTTCAAATTGCCATATTGCATATTCAAACCCTCTACCCTCCTGTAAAAAATCCCCTGCATATTTAAATGTTGATACAGGTATACTACTTCCGAAATCCTTTTCCAATCCTGTATATTCAACCCAACCAGGAAGATATATTAATACTGCAATCCCTTTCTCTTTATTCTCTGCATATAGATATGCACTTGCAATCCTTTCTTTCTCGTTATACTCCTCTTCAAAGACTATTAATGTCTTCTCTAAAGCATCATTTTTACTAGATAGCAGGTAGTATTCAGAATTACTCTGTTTAAGTGGATTCTCACTATTAATTTTACTAAACCCAATATATGTATATGCCCCATATCCTAAAATACATACCAAAAACAAAAAGAAAAGTATTTTACTAAAATTAAAATGTATATTTCTTTTCTTACTATCACCACTTCTCTTGTATCTCTCTCTTCCTGTAGACATATCTATATCATTAAAGTTATTCTTTCGCCATCTTCTTTGGCAAAACTAAGAAGCACAGACTCTAACATAATCTCATCCCCGTTACCTATACCATACAAACCATCCCCTCTTATACTGTATCCTAGATATTTCAAAGTACATCTAATCTGATGCATTCTACCTGTATCAATTTTTATTAATGCCTCATCTCCCGAAAAAAGTATATAGCTTAAAGCATACTTAGAACCTCCAAATTCGTATGTTCTAAATTCCATCCTATACCTATTGCTACTACTTCTACCTATATATCCTTCCACTTTCTCCCAATCTTTCCAAGGTTGTAAATTTATACTCATTTCTTTGAGATATTTTTTCAAATCTATTTTTTGTTCAAATTCTGTACCCCCTTCTAAATATGCATGATATATTTTAAGAACATTCTTTCTTTTAAATTCGTTTTTTAAATATTCTTGAGTATTTTTGTTTTTAGCAACGACCATTAAACCAGAAACCCCCTTATCTAATCTGTGAACAATACCACTTCTGTCCATTAAATTATCATATTCATTCTTACTTTCAAGATAGAAACGAATATAGTTCGCTAATGTATTATCTTTATTACCTACCCCAGGATGAACAACTAAACCCTTTGCTTTATACAGTACCATCAGATCCCTATCTTCATATCTAATATCTAATTTGGCCTCCTGTGGCATAATCTCATCACTTAGATCTAACTCCCTATCTATCTTCTCCCAATACTGTTCGTCAACAAAAAGGATATCTCCTTCTTTTAATTTATATGACTTTTTGGGTATTTCTCCATTTACATTACATCCCTCTTTAAGATATCTTTGAATAATGGATCTAGTCAAAGATATGCTTTGAGACTTACTTAAAATCTCTGCTATTTTTTTATCAACTCTCTTCTCTTTATCCTTGTTCTCTATAGATATTTTCATAAGTATATTAGTTTACCATACACATATACATATATACACAGAAGTTAATTCTTTTAAATGGGTTAAAATAATTAATTGTTCTCTTTCTTAATCAACATCTCTATGCCTCCAAATATTGCTAATGAAACTATTAATATATCTACAATATTTACATAAACATTAAATATTCTAATATAGTCACAGACATTTCCATACATTACTCTAACAAACAGATTACTTAAACCTAGTATTGAAAGACTTAAAAAAATATACCTTACACTACTCTTAATCAGAATACCTAAAAGTATTAAAACAAGTATTAGAAACAGTGTAAGAAACACTTCGTATTCAACTCTAATACCAAATGCAATCCCCATATTTAATATACATATATCTAATTTGAAAAAATATATAGAAATGAAGATATTAAACAAAGAAATTACAAATGAAAATAGAAGAATATATATATTCCTTCTCATACTATTTTAACTGTACAGACCTAACCG
>CAZQRG010000052.1:0-4799 GCA_964595745.1 uncultured Candidatus Saccharibacteria bacterium
TATTCAGCGCCTCGAACCTGGGCAATGTAGCTTCCATGTTCCAGCCCCGGGCCAATTACATGGCGGAATCCGGACTCTATTATGCCGTAAAGGAATACCTGCGAGATGATTCGGAAACGAACATTATCACCAATCACAACCGGACATACACTCTCGCCAACGGCGACTCATTTAAAAATTTTTTCCATCCCTACTGGTTCAAATCTCGTTTTAAAATAAGCGGCAGCTCGACCCTGATCGTCGACCCGGTATCCACGGTCAACGGTGTGGACAGTTTTCCCTCAAAGTTCCGGGTAACAAAAACCGCGGTCAATCGATATATCTGTGTCGGAAGCTCGGACTGTAGAAATTACTTATCCGCCATCTATAATGCATCGGACCATACAGTCACTTTCAATGGCCTGAACCCGACCACGGCCATTACGGCAAACCAGGTCATCTACCCGGCGGCAGTTGCCCGTGTCGATAGATATATTTATCCAGAAGGATCAAGTTCATCGAGCAATAAATTCTATGTATCAATTGACTCCAATCCGACAGCACTCGCCGATTTTCCGCAAAACAGGGGCGTCATTTCATTCACCGTTTCATCGAAAACATACACGATTGCCTATGACGCTATCGGAACGGACGGTTCGGGGGCCTATTTTATCGGCCTCCATAATCTTCCCAGCGGCACACTGAATCCTATTCCGGCAAGTGGTCTCAGAATTGTTCCCGCAACTCCACCTACGATGGTCGTTCTCGGCAAGCATGGGGAAATCAAATCCAAGGGGATCGCCGGAACCGAAGGCGGTGGATTCACGGCGGAACGGATGCTTTACTACGACCAGTCCCTGCAAAAGATCGACGCCTGGAAGAAAACGACACTGGAAAAGAAAGGCCCCGATCTGGCCGCCGGTAAGACGGACCTCGTGGGAACCAGCGCTCATGACGCAAACGTCGGCGCCTTGAAGGTGACGAGTGCCGTTGATGCGGTGAGCTTTATGGAAGAAGGGGTCAAGGGCCCCCTCGTTAGTGAGTATGTGGCCGGCATAGAGGTGCCGCAGCTCCAGCAGGCCTGGGCGAACTCCGGGAACACCCTGAGCTATGACGTGCAGATCAAAATGCGTTTCTCCGCAGGGGATGAAAATATCACCGGAAGAAGCACGAAGACCCCCGGATCATACATGCCGGGGATTGCCTTCCGACTCACAGGATCAACGACTACCACTCTAAAATACTATGGTCTGTCGGTCATGCGCGGAATCCAGGGATCAACCGGCAGCACACCCGACCGCGACCGTGACGGTATCTCCGATTACCTCTTTAAAGCATGGGGGGAAAACTCGGGGGCGAGAGCACCCAACTCGAGCGAACTCGCCTGTCTAAGGCGGACGAACAGCGACTTCGAGTGGACGAACTGGTCCTCCACACCGCCCAAGGACGGCCGCCCTTACATCATCCTCTGGAAGCGGGATGTTACGACAAACGAAGGTGGCGGAACATGGGACTCCTGGTCACAGTCGGAGGCGCAGATGGACTGGCTGACCTACAAGGAGGCCTGCGCCGAGACCACGACCACGCTCTACCGTTACGGTACGGGCAGCACCCTGCCTCCGGCGGGTTACACCGCGGGATGGTACGACGGGGTGATTCCCGGCACCGTTGCCCCGACAGGAACCAATGTCCTAACGGCCATCCGGCTTCTGGACCAGTCTAATATCCTGGCAACAACGGTGAGGGAAGGGGTCACCATCCTCGGTGCTCAGGCGGCTGAGCACACCCAGGTTGCCGCAACGGACAACACCTGCCGGGTCGGAACGATCCGCGATCCCGTCACCCGGCTTCCCGTGGCTCCGATGTCTGTCACTACCCCCGCCGGAAGGACCTATGCGAACAGGCCGGTGGCCTATATCTTCCCGGGAACCGGCGAAACAGGCGCGAGAACGAACGAATTCCTCAAGAATAACAATTACCGCATCTATCCCAAGGAGTGGATCACTCTCATGGTTCGGCTCTTCGAGCTCAAGGGCGACTTTGACTGTGACGGTGCCCAGGACGACAAGGTCAACGTGATTCAGGTCCACTATGCCGATAAGGACGGCCTGGCGCCATCTTCGGGGCAGACTTACGGCGACCCGAAAGGCATCATACGCCGGTCCGTTCCTCGGGGAACGATCCGTTGGCCGGAAGACGGCAATTACCTGACGACGACAGTCTGGAACGAGAAAGTTACGGCGACGAACACATCCAATTTCAGCTCACGGGTCGTTCAGATCGACTCCGGTGGGTGGGGCTGGGGGACCTATGGTAAGAAAATGGTGGATAGGGCTTACGACAGCACTGTTTACGCCAATCCTGTCCAAAAAGATTGGCCCACCGCCTATACGGACTGGTACAAATCACCGACCAGCGGCACGCTCTCCCAATTTGAACTGGGTCTTCATTCAATGGGGATCGACGCTCCCAATGACCAGGCCTTTTTTGACGATTTTGCTATCAATATCTATGAAAAGACCGCAACCGGCCTTCTGCCCGGCCTCAGAAGTGAGTGAACCGTTGCTTCCTGCCTGAATTGGTTAAATCAAGGCTGGCCGGGCATTCGCCCGGCCAGCGCTTTCCGGTAACCGTCCACCCCACCTTTGAAAAGATCTCTTCACCCCCAGCGGATGACCATATTCAGGATGATTGCCAAAGCAATAACCGTCTGGATGATGGTCCTGTAAAGTTTCCTCATATTGAGACGGCAATATTGGAAAATCAGAATACACGCAATGGTGGCAAGCACAACGATCGCTAAAAGGATCTTCAGGGTTTGTGAGTCGGAAACCACGCAAATCCAAACCAGATCGGCAGTCAGACCGGCAAGGGAAAACAGGGGTAGCCTGTTTTCGTAGCGAAGGTAGAGATTCCGAATGCCGAAAGCCCGATCTCCTTCAGCATCCTCGATATCCTTTAAAGGTACGACACTGAGGCAGTAGATAAACAGGCCGAAAAATAATGGCATCAGACCGGTTTCTGCCGTGTTCATGGAATAGCCGAGCATCAAAGGTGTGACGAGGCCTATGCTGATGGTCAGCGTGGCAAGGAGAGAACTCCTGCGAAAAGAGAAGGGTCTCGCCGAATAGAGAATCCCCAGCACCGGCAGAAGCTGAAAAAGTAAAAGCGTCAACAGGGAATGAGCAACAAAGAAGGGGTAAATAACGGCCATGATGAGAAGAAACAGGGAATAAAGCAAGGCCTTCTCTGCGGCGATCCGGCCGGAGGGGATGGGGCGCCAGGGCTTGTTGAGCGCATCGATCCGGCGATCCGCCCAGGAATTGAAACTGTAAATGAAATTCGTAGAGATGCACGTGACAAGAACCGCCACAGCCACATCCCGCCATCGGGCGCCCCCCGCCAGTTCAGCGCCGATCAGATAGGAAACAAAGGCAATCAGGGCGGCATCGGCCCTGAACAGTCGCAAATAGGCAATCATCCGTTTTCCATAATAAAATCGTTTCTCAATAAGGTCGATGGGGCAGCATCCAGAATTCCTGGATGGTCAATGGTTTTACCACACCGATGTGAAAGTAGATGGGACCCAGCACCGCCCACTGAAAAAAGAGCACCGCCAGCCCGATGATCCAGAACCAACGGCTCAACGAAGTCTGCTGTCGGCAGCAATAGAGGGTCACGAGGTAGGCTGTTGTCCAAAACGGAAGGGCCGTCAAGGCAATATCGAGCGGATTGGAAAACCAGCCTAATTGCGCCACAATTGCCATGTAAATACTCCCTGCCACTACTGCAATTGCCGCCGCCAAAAAAAGGCACCGGAAACTGCCTGTTATCAAACCCGCCCGTCTTGCCGTCAGGAATGAAAAAAATGTCACGGCGTGAACGCAAATGACAGCCATGAAAGGGTGATTAAGTAAAGCGGAATGGACGATGAAAACTGCCTGCTTATTGGGGAATGGACCAAGCCAGCTTATCGCCAGCAGGTTGCCGCCCAGATAGATGGCTACTCCTAGCGCCAGACCACGCAGCAGGTTCCCGCTGTAAAGATAACCAACAACAGTCATGCCAATAAAAATGACAATGACCTCTGCCGTGAGCGGCAAGTTTTTTTCGTAGGTGAAATAGATACTGACGATATGCATGGCAATCTCACTGAACGAGCCCGTCAAGTAGTCGGCCACCATGGGTTTCTTCTGAATCATGACGACGATGACCGGTATCATCAGCAGGACAGCGCCATACATCAGCCAGAGCAGTTTTTCCACGGCAATTTTCAGAATGAGATGGGTTATGAGAATAATGAACAGAATAACTGTAAAGTACCACAGGACGTGGTGCAGGGCTACATAATAGGAAAAATAGGAACGGGGGGCAAAGACGTGGGATTCCAGATAACACCGGAACAGGGCCATCAGAAAAAAGAACAGGGGGGCGGCCAGGCGAATTTCGAACCGTATTTTTTCCAATTCATGTTTGATGGTCTGGACGGTATTATTCAGGATCATAATAGTTCTTTATACTAAATTGCCTGCACTTGGCTATCTTTATTTGCTTAGTTTTTGCTGCTCCACTTATGATACAAGTCTGTTTCGCTTTTCTCAAAATAATCCGATAGCCTTTTGAATACAGATTTGCACATTCTTGCCTATCGCAATACGGAAGAAGCAATCCAGACGCTCACGATTGCAATGGCGCCCAGAAACATGGCCAGAAAAGAATATCTGGCTATTTTTTCCGATGGCTTGACGGCCACCACGATCAAAACGATCAGGCAGGCCATGAAGAAGCCTCTGATGTAATTCACACGGACAATGAACAGG
>CAZQRG010000053.1:0-318 GCA_964595745.1 uncultured Candidatus Saccharibacteria bacterium
ATGATTCCATCCTAAACTCATTACCAATGTAGTACCTTCCATTTTTGCCCTATATCCTACACCTACTAACTCCAATTTCTTTTCATACCCATGCTTTATACCATATATAGCGTTAAATATTAACATTCTAACGGTACCGTGTATTGATTTACTCTGTTTCTCTTCATTAGATCTACTTAGAGTTAGCTGATCACCCTCTATCTTAACAGTTAAAACCTCAGGCAATGCAATCTTTGTTTCTTTTCCATCACCTGATACTGTGACAACTCCATTCTCAACTGTAACCTGTACTCCCTCTTCAATTGTTATTGGATCTAA
>CAZQRG010000053.1:328-4796 GCA_964595745.1 uncultured Candidatus Saccharibacteria bacterium
TATTCTAGACATTTCTATTACCAAATTTTACATATTAATTCACCACCAAGCTTCTTACTCTTAGCCATAGCACCTGACATCATTCCCTTTGATGTAGAGATTATAGCTATACCCCTACCATTCATAACAGGAGTAATATCTTTACTAGCAATATATATTCTTTGACCAGGTTTACTAACTTTCTTTAATGTTTTTATCATTGGTTCCTTTCCGTCATACATCAATTCAACACTTAAACCATCCTCTACCTCTTTGTATCCCAATATCATCTTTTCCATCTCAAGTACTTTAAGTATTTCAACACTCATTTTGACATTAGGTACTACTACTGTCTCTTTCCTTCTCTCTATTCCATTTTTTATTCTTGTTAAAAGATCTGCTGTTAAATCGTTCATAGTTATATATATTAAATTACCAAATAGCTTTTTTAACTCCAGGTATTTTACCCTCACTTGCTAATTTTCTAAAACATATTCTACATATTCCATAGTGCCTGAGATATGCTCTAGATCTACCACAAAGTTCACATCTGTTATATACCCTTGATTTATACTTACTCTTTTTCTTTAATTGTTTTGCTTTATACTCCTTAGCTTCTGTTGACATCTTTCTTAAAAGGAAAACCAAATTTATCTAAAAACGCTTTACCACTCTTATCATCTTTTGCATTTGTTACAATTGTTACCTCTAAACTTCTTATCTTTCTAATATTGTTAGCATCTATTTCAGGAAAAACAGTATGATCCTCAATACCTATTGAGTAGTTACCAGATCCATCAAATGCAGAGGCTTCCAATCCTCTAAAGTCTTTAACCCTAGGAAATACAATATTTACTAATTTATCAAAGAACTCCCACATCCTATTACCTCTCAAGGTAACAGATACTCCTATATCCATCCCCTCTCTTACCTTAAATGCAGATACCGCCTTCCTAGCTTTATTAATTATTGGTTTTTGACCAGATATCTTTGTAACCATATCAACAATCTCTTCCATAGCCTCAGCCTCTGTTAAAGAAGCCCCCGCACCAACATTTATTACAATCTTCGTAAGAGTAGGTGCCTCCATTATATTGGAGTACCCTAACTCTTTAGCTATCTCCTTTCTTATTTTCTTGTCATATTCCTCTCTTAATCTTGCCATTACTCTTTCTTAGTTTTTGATTTAATTTCTTTTTTCTCTACTGTACTCTTTTTAGTAGTACCCTTCTTTTCAACCTTTGTTTCTTTCTTCTTAGTACTCTTTTTCTCTTCTTTTACCTCTTCCTTTTTAACAACAATCTCTATTACCTTTTTACATTTCTTACATATTCTCTCAACCTTACCCTCTTCTCTTTTTATTCCAACCCTTGTTGCTTTACCACAGTTATTACATATTAACATTACTTTTGAGATATCCATCGGTTTAACAATGGATAGGATCTCAGATGTTTTCTTTTTACCATCTCCCTTAACATGCTTTTTATATACATTCATTCCCTCTACAACAACCTTTCTGCTTTTCATATCTACAGCAACAACCACACCCTGTTTCCCAGTGTCTTTTCCGTAGAGTATTTTTACTGTATCACCTTTTTTTATTTTCATATCTTTAATCAAAAATTTACAATACCTCTGGAGCAAGAGATACAATCTTATCAAACCCCTTCTCCTTTAATTCTCTTGCAACTGGACCAAATATTCTTGTTCCAATTGGATTCTTCTTAGTATCAATTATTACAGCAGCATTATCATCAAACCTAACATATGAACCATCTTTCCTTCTTTGCTCTTTATGTACTCTTACTATTACTGCAGTTAAAACTTCATGTCTTTTAACTCCACTATTAGGAATAGATCTTTGTATAGCAACTTTTACAATATCTCCAAGTTTTGCAAACTTAATTTTAGAATACCCAGGTACACCAATTATCTTTCCTATCTTGGCTCCACTATTATCTGCAATTGTTATATTTGATTCTGTCTGTATCATTTTTACTCCTTATTAATTACAATCCATCTTACATTTTTAGAATATGGCTTAGATTCTTTAATTACTACTTTATCTCCAACATTAAACTCCTGTTTTGTATGGGCAAAGAAAATCTTTTTCTTATTCACAACCTTCCTATAAACAGGGTGAGCATGCGATGTGTCTACCCTTACTTTAACAGTATCTTGCATACTATTACTTACTACAACACCACTTAATTCTCTTTTCTTTCCTTTGTTATCTGTCATTTCTTTTTTGTATATTAAATATCTAAAACGGCTTGTATTCTATCAATATTTAGGGTATCTCTCAAGCCTATATCTCTTTCTTTGAAACAAACTTAGTTTTAAGTGAAAGCTTCTGAGATCCCAATCTCATTGCTTCCTGTGCAATATCAAGCGTAACACCACTTAATTCGAAAAGCATATTACCAGGTCTAACAACAGCAACATATCCCTCTATATCACCCTTTCCGGCAATCATCTTACTATTAGTTCCTTTGTTTGTGTAAGGTTTATGAGGAAATATCTTTACCCATACCTTCCCCTTTCTTTTCATACAGTTAGTAATTGCCCTTCTTGCTGCCTCTATTTCCCTTGCTTTAATCCATCCGTTTTCCATTGATTTAATTCCATATTCACCAAAAGTAATGGTGTTATTTGCAGAAGCAGTACCTCCCATCTTTCCTCTAAACTCTTTTCTATGTTTTCTTATTTTTGGTTGTAACATATTTAGTCCTCTTCCTCCATATTATTTTTCTCACCCTTATATATCCATACCTTAATACCCATTAATCCTGCATCTAATGTCTTTGCTACCTCCTGTGCATAGTCTATATCAGCTCGTAATGTTTGAGCTGGTACAGAACCTGCGTTTGCCTTAATTGTTCTAGCTTGACTTGCATTATTTATTCTTCCTGAGACCCATATTCTTACACCCTTTGCACCAGCCATCATTGCTTTCTCTTTTGCACTAGCAACTAAAAGTTTCGATGGTTGTCTTCTTTCAATACCATCCGCAATTCCTCTTGCAATTATCCTTGCAGATATATCAGCTTTCTTAACCTCTCTAATCTTTACCTCAACATCCATCTTAATCATATTCTTTAAATCTTTCTGTAATACATCTATACCCTCTCCACCTCTACCAATTGCTACACCTGGTCTTGCAACAAACACCTCTATCTCAATCTTATTAGTTGTCCCATTGATTAGAATAGAATCTATTCCAGCATCTTTCATCCTCTCTGTAACGACCTTTCTCAATTCTAAATCTTGTGCTAGAACCTTTGGATATTGTGCTTTGCCAGAGTACCAGACAGAGTTCCATGTCTTGTTTAATCCCATTCTAATTGCATTTGGATTTACCTTTCTTCCCATTATTTAACCTCTAATTCTAAATTAATATGTGATCTTCTTTTTAATATTCTTGAAGATCTACCCTTTGATGCATACCTTCCTCTTTTAAAAGTAGGTGCTCCATCAATAGAGATATGACTAATCTTTAATTCTTCTTTATCTACGCTGTACAACTCTCTTCCACTTGCTATTCCACTTAGTAATGCTTTTTTAATATAGGTACAACCCTTCTTATTTGTTAACTGCAAAATATCCAATGCCTCAGTTACATTTTTCCCCCTAACTAAATCCGCCACCAACCTTAATTTCTGTGGTGATTGTGCTACATTCTTAACTTGTGTTTTTGTTTTTTTAATATTCATTTTTCTTATTCTTTTTTACCCTCTTCAAATCTACCACTACTACCGTATACCTTTGCTAATTTACCCTTCTTAGCATGACCTCTAAATTTCCTCGTAGGAGAGAATTCTCCTAATCTATGACCTATCATTGATTCTTCTATTAATACCTCTTCATGCTTTTTACCATTGTGTACTCCAAAGGTTAACCCAACCATTTCAGGAGTAATTGTAGATGCTCTAGCCCATGTTTTAATTGGCTTTCTACTACCACTATCTAAAGCTTTTTTAACTTTAATCTGTAATTTCTCATCTATATATGCTCCCTTTTTTAGTGATCTTGACATATATGTATCCTTCTAAATTATTTCTTAGCAAAAGGCCTTTGAATAGACCTTCTTCTTTTAATTATTAATCTCTCTGTTCTCTTATTTTTTCTTGTTCTTGTACCAATCCTATTACCCCAAATATCTTTTGCCGTACCTATTACACCCTTACCCTCACCACCACCATGTGGATGCTCAACTGCATGCATTGCCATACCTCTAACGACCGGTCTCCATCCTAAGTTTCTCTTTCTACCTGCCTTTCCCAATTTAACATTCACTCTCTCTTCGTTACCTACTTGCCCAACTGTTGCCATACTATCTGCTGGAACTAATCTAATCTCTCCTGAGGGCAATTTTATCTGTACATACTTTCCTGTTGGATCTATACCCTGAACTACAATTGTTTGTCCTGCCGATCTTCCAAATGAAGCACCCATTCCAACTCTACTTTCAACACAGTGAACTATAGTA
>CAZQRG010000054.1:0-1435 GCA_964595745.1 uncultured Candidatus Saccharibacteria bacterium
ATAGATTCTTAACAATATTTATAGTTGCACTCAATACTCCATACTTTGGTTTTGAAGTAGAGTTGTCCTGTATTTTGTATTCACTAGCTAGGGACTCTAACCATGTATATTTAGCATTCTCAACCTTTTGTTGTATGAATATATCCTTAACCCCATCTTTATAAAGCTCATAATCTAATTTCTCTCCCTCTTCTAATGCAGCTGATTCATTTGGGAATATTGTAGAGCCATATTGTTCAAAAAATGCTTTAATATCATCCTCTGTATATTCTAATGTAGGTTCAATAATCTTTCTTGCTAACTCATCTAATTTTATCTGATCAATTAACTCAGCCTCAGTTATGTTATTTGCTAATAGTGCTTGTGCATATGCTTCTTTACCACCAACGCTTTCAATTATAGAATTCAATCTTTTATCTATTTCCTCGTCAGTGACTTTGACATCTGATTTCTTAGCTTCTAAATTGATTAATTGCTCATCTATTAACTGTTTCGCAATTGTTGCTCCATATGAAGACTCTAACCTCTTGTGATATTTGTCCATAGATATTCTTGTACCATTAACTACAGCTACACTGTATCCATTGTTAAGATATTGAACAAAAAGATCTACAAGAATAAAGATTACTATTGCACCAAATACAATTAATAATGTTTTAAATACTTTATTAGAAAACATATTTTTAAAATTTGGTTTTCCAATTTTAAATTTTATTTTTCCCAATTTAATATTTGGTTTCTTAATCTTAATTATTTTCTTTGGGAAGTTAGAAGATTGACTCTTTTTTTGAAGTTTTACTTTTGCCATCTGGCTTAAAATTATAAATTAAAAATAAACTTATAGTTAACTGGAGAAAGTTTAGCAGAAAATAAAAAAATTAGCAAAGGTTTTACCTTATATGAAGATAGAAGGATGAAAAGCCATCGTCATGCTTTACAAGGGCATACTTTCCTCCATAACTTGATTCTACACCATAGTATACTTTCCCTGCGGCAATTGCTTTGATAGGTGCTCCCTCTCCTGTTAAATATGCTTGGTTACCACGTGTAGCTATTAAGTTATCAACTATTGAACAAAGACCTGTAGGAACAGTATATTTTTCATAATTTTGATTACCATCTGCAAAACTAACTAAATCCAATGCTAAATGTCCTGAACGATAGTCTTGAGTACGATATGCGCTTCGCATAGGTGCCAAGTATTTATTAGTGTATACATATCCTCCACTGTAAGATAGATAGGTTGGAATAGGGTCTATTCTTGTTCCACTTGCATTTCTAATGTCAAAATGAAGATGAGAACCGTATGAACATCCTGTATGTCCTTGATATGCAATAGTCTGACCAGCTACTACCCTAGCTCCACTTCCAAGTAGTCCCTGTTTAAATAGCTCATAACTTACCTCAGAGATTCTATCATCAATAGTAGATATTG
>CAZQRG010000054.1:1445-4772 GCA_964595745.1 uncultured Candidatus Saccharibacteria bacterium
AGATGAGAGCTGTGCTTTGTAATCTGCTTCTCTCTTTTGAGATTGGGCTAGTAAGGATGCTTTCTCTGCTTTTTGACTGTCTAGATTTTGTTTTTCTAATGTTAATCTCTCTTTCTCACTTTCAATATCATTTCTTTTTTTCTGTAGTTCAGCCTTATTATTAGCCAAAAGTAACTCCTCCTGTTCAAGATTTTCCATCTTGTTTTCATACTTAAGTAACGAGTCTTTATCTCTTATCCTTGTTTCAATTAAGTATTTGGTTTTTCTAATAATGGAATCAAAATTCTTTACATCAAAAAATAGTTCTAATGCTCCGACATAGGAATATTTATACGATTGTCTTACTCTTTCGTTAACAGTTTCTTCTAATACCTTTATTTCTTGATTTAATAGGCTTAAACCATCTTCTTTATTTTTGATCTCTTCTGTTAGTAGATTAATTTCAATATCTTGTGCTGTTATCTCAATATTTAAAGTGCTTATTATTTTTTCTGTTTGTGCAATCTGTGTTGTAATATATGATAGCTTTTCACTTAGAGATAACTGTTGATAGTCTTCATTCTTTAATTTCTTTTGCAGTGATCCCTGACTACTTTCTAGTTTTTCTAACTCTTTCTGTAAACAGAGATATCTTTCTTGAATAGGCATACTTGCAGGACACGCTTCAGCAGCAGATATGGGCTGCTTTGAAAGAACCAAAAAGATGGAGAATGTAATTACTCCTATTGTTGTTAGTATCAATGTTTTTTTCATTTAGTCATCTTTTAAGTATTTCTTAACAGCACTAAAACTGCTAGCGAAACCAAATATTGAACCAACTAATATATGAGTAAGTAAGAATATTAAAATGAAGGCTATATTAATACCTGCAAGAAATGGAAGATTAATATCTACTAATAGTTGGTTAATCCAATATGAGAAATCAGTACCTCTTGTATAGAAAATTGTTATATACCAAGGGACAAGTATAAAGATGGAAGCAAGTAGACCACCTGTAAATCCATAGAATGTTCCTTCAAGTAGGAAGGGTGTTCGGATAAATTTGTCTGAACTTCCTACTAGGTGCATTATTTCTATTTCATCACGATGAAGTTTGATGTTAAAGCCGATAGTTACCCTTATTAGTGATACTGTAACTATACTCATTGCTGATATTAAGATAATTGAACCGATATTTATTATTTTAGATAGGGTTTTCATATTATCCACGACATCTTTAAAATACATAACTTCATCTACATTTGGATTAGTTTCTTTCGCAGTATTAATTGTATCTATAATCTCAAGTAAAGCATCAATACTGATAGCCCTTATCTCTAAGCTAGGTGGTAGAGAATCTGCTGTTACTGATGAAATTAGTTCAGGGTTATCAGCGAAATCTTTTCTATATATCTCTAGTGCCTGATCCTGTGATACATACTCTATCTCCTGAATTAAATCAGCTCTGTAGATCTGATCTTTAAACTTAAAAATATCTTCTTGTGAAGTTTCTTTTTTAAAGAAAACAATTACCTGTGCTTTCTGTTCATAGTAATCTACAGTCTTTCTCATTAGAATGGAGGCAGATATAAATACAGATGTGAGTGTAAACACTATTGAACAAACTAGAATGGTAGAGAGTGTTAACCATTTATTTCTTTTTATATTTTTTCCTGTTACCGACAATAGTCTTGTATTACTCATTTTTATTTTTACTAAGATAATTTTTAACAAAAGTAGCTAACTCTTCATTTTCTTTTTTGTCTAATCCAATATTTTTTAATTCAGAGGTAGTAATATTTAACAGTACTTCTGGAGTCTTTATTGCAAACTTTTTAAGTTTATCTTTAAGCGAATCACTTAGTTTATCAAAATCCGGGGATATCTTAATTTCTTTTTTTTCAAGCTTCTCATCTTTTTTCTCTTCCTCGACCTTTTTTACATTTACCTCTTTAGCATCTGTGTCTGAATGAAGTTTTCCATCTCTAATATTAATTGTTCTGCTTTTAGTTCCATTAATTAGATTATGGTCGTGTGATATTACCATTACAGTTGTTCCATTTTTATTAATTGTATTTAAGATCTCAAGAATTTGTATGGCATTATCCGAATCTAAATTACCTGTTGGTTCATCTGCAATAAATAGGTCTGGTTTGTTAGCAAGTGCTCTTGCTATTGCACCTCTTTGTTGTTCACCCCCAGAGAGTTCAAGTGGAAAGAGTTCTCTTCTTTCTCTAAGACCAACTAAATCTAAAAGATAGTCGGTAGTATCTTTAATTTCCTTTTGGCTTTTATCTAGTATCTCTAATGCGAATGCTATATTTTCTTCTAATGTTTTAGTATTTAGAAGTTTAATATCTTGAAATACAATACCCAACTTCTGTCTATATGCAGGAAGTAATCTACGATTTAATTTGGGAACCTCTATATCATTGAAAAAGATACTTCCTGAAGTAGGGACCTCCTCTCTTATGAGAAGTTTCATAATGGTTGATTTACCAGCTCCAGAGGGTCCTACAACAAAACAGAACTCACCAGGATCTATTCTAAAGGAGACATCTTCAAGTGCTGTAATATTTTCTTTGTATTTTTTTGTTACTGTATCAAATATGACCATGAGCAGTATGTACAGTTTAAGTTATGATATATATTACTGTATTCTTAGTTGAGCATCAAGGAATTCCTCAATATTTCCATCAAGTACACTTTCAGGATTACTACTTTCAAGGCCTGTTCTTAAATCTTTAACTAATTTGTATGGGTGTAGTATATAGTTTCTAATCTGGTTTCCCCATCCGGCTATCTTGTAATCACCTTTAATTTCACTAATTTCTTTTAATCTATTCTCTTCTAATATTTTCCATAGTTTACCTTTTAATATCTGCATAGCTTTCTGTCTATTCTGTAATTGGCTCCTTTCCTCAGAACATTGAACTACGATACCTGTAGGTATATGAGTAATTAAAACAGCAGTAGAAGTTTTATTAACATTTTGACCTCCAGGACCTCCTGATTTGGTAGCTTTAAATTCAACATCTTTTTCTGGTATCTCAATGTTTTTTTCTAGATCATCTAGTATGGGAATTACTTCTACGCCAGCAAATGATGTTTGTCTAAGGTTTTGAGAATTAAAAGGAGATAACCTTATTAATCTATGAGTACCGTGTTCTCTTTTTAATATTCCATATGCATATCTTCCTACTACATCGAAGGTTACTGTTGCTATTCCTACCTCATTTCCTTTTAGTATATTTGTAATATTGTATTTCCATCCTTTTTTTTCAATATACATTGTATACATTCTAAAAAGCATTTCTGCCCAATCATTAGCTTCTGTTCCTCCTTGGC
>CAZQRG010000055.1:0-4716 GCA_964595745.1 uncultured Candidatus Saccharibacteria bacterium
AAAAGCAGCAAGATATACATATGGTTTTGCAGAGGATCCTACCTGTCTATTACTTGTTGTTATATTTACATTACCATCAACCCTAGGATCTTCCGTATTCCAATAGTCAATTGAACCAACCATTGCCAATACCTCTCCGGTATTTGGATCCATAACTACAGCTGCACCATTATGAACCTTAAATTTCAAACCATTTTTTTCAATCCCTTTCCTAACCTCATCTTCTGCTATCTCTTGGATTGAATAGTCAAGAGTAGTTGTAACCTTTAGTCCTCCTCTTTCAACCCTATCTACCCCAAACTCTGACTCTAAAAGTTGCTTTACATAGAATACAAAGTGTGGTGCTTTAATATCAATTCTAGTAGTTGAATAAACAAGTTCTTCCTCTTTCGCCTTATTAATCTCCTCTTCAGTAACTCCAGTTAGGTTCTTATGTTTAAGCATCTGATCTAAAACATAAGTTTGTCGCATTTTAGCTAGCTCTGGGTTACTACCAAAAAGAGGGGAGTAAACTCCAGGACTTTGTATTAGTCCTGCGATAAGAGCACTTTGCGCAAGAGTTAATTCTGACACATCTTTTCCAAAATACGCTTTTGCTGCAGCCTGGAAACCATAGTTGACACCCCCAAGAGGAATCTCATTCATATACATCTGTAAGATCTCATCCTTAGTGAGAGATTGCTCAACCTGCATTGTAATTAATATCTCTTTTATCTTTCTTGAATATCTTTGTTCATAAGCCTTATCACCCAATACATCATAGAGTATCGTGTTTTTAACTAACTGTTGAGTAATTGTACTTGCACCTCTCACAACCTCTCTATGTGTAAAATTCTGTATCAATGACATTGCTATACCTGCATAATCTAACCCTTTATGTTGATAAAATTCTATATCTTCTGCAGCTAGCAATGCCCATTTTGTATGCTCAGGGATATCCTCTATAGAAACAAACTCTCTATTTTGATTACCATATACTGTATAAAGTAAAATCCCATTTCTATCATATATCTTAGTACTCTGATCAGAAGTTCTTTCAACCAATTCGTTTGGAGAGGGTAGAGAATTTTGTAAATTTTTTAAATATATACCTCCAACAATTAAACCTGTACATCCTAGAAAGAAGAAAAATCCTATTACAATATATAGAAACTTTCTAAATTTCTTTGTTTTAACTTTCCCTGAAAAAATACTGTTTATACCTTTAACATTCCTTTTATTTATCCTCCTGCTTTTTATATTCTTACGACTATACATCTTCATTCTGTTATAGCTATTTAAAGATGTTGGCCTTTGTATATAGGTTCTTCTATTTCCAATTTTCTTTGGTTTTATTACTGACATATTGTATTTCATTTACTAATGTTTATACATATTACAACCCCTTTAATATATATTATTTATCTTTAATATTCAACCAAGCAATAGAGATGGTATAATTGGGGTATGGAAGACAAAATACTTTCAAAACAACCTTATAAAGGAACAGATGACTGGTACCCAAAAGATATGTTTTTAAGAAACTATCTTTTTGAAATATGGAGTAGGGTAGCTAAGAAATATGGATACGAGGAGTATGACACCCCTCTAATTGAAGATGCAAAACTTTACAGAGTTAAATCGGGAGATGAGCTAGGAACCAATCAACTTTACAGTTTCACTGATAAAGGGGGAAGGGAGATAGCCCTAAGACCTGAAATGACTCCATCCTTAGCAAGAATGATCGCTTCCAAAAGAAATGAACTTACAATGCCTCTTAGATGGTTTAATATCGGCAGGTACTATAGATATGAAAAACCACAAAAGGGAAGAAAGAGAGAGTTCTTTCAATTGAATATTGACCTACTAGGAATATCTTCTCTTACTGCTGAGGTAGAAATAATACAGTATGTTATTGATGTAATGAAAGAGCTTAAAGCTCCTAAAGATACTTTTGAGCTTAAGATAAATAACAGATATCTTTTAGAGTATCTTTTTGATGATATTCTACAGATTGATGAAAATCTTAAACCAAAATTAGGTAGAGCACTTGATAACTATTTAAAAATTCCTACTAAAGATTTCCCTTCATATCTTAAAGAGCTATCTCTTTCTGATGTTCAGATCTCAAAAGTATTAGAATTTTTAAATTGGGATATACAAGATTTAGAAAAGATATCTAATAGTTCTAGAGGAGCTAAAGAGCTCATCGAGCTATTCACTAAACTAAAGGAACTAAATGTAACTAACATTAAATTCTCTCCATACATAGTTAGGGGGCTTGCCTACTATACAGGGACTGTAATTGAACTCTATGATATTGGACAAAAAGCATCTCCTCGTGCACTCTTTGGTGGTGGAAGGTATGATAACCTTTTAGAGATATTTGGCGAAAGTAAAATACCTGCATTTGGAATAGGATGGGGTGAAACTACAACTCTAGACTATATTAAAGCGTATAACTTAGTACCTCCATATGAGAGTAATACCAAGGTATTTGTTTGTTTAATGGATCAATCTCTGTATACACAAACAAATATGATAACTTCATACCTAAGGGAGATGGGCATTAACACATTATCACAAATTACTCCTTTAAAGCTTTCAAATCAACTTAAATATGCAAGTAATAGAAATATCCCTTGGGTAGTTATTCTTGGTGAAGATGAGCTAAGCAAAGATGTTATTCAATTGAAGAATATGAGTAACAGAGAATCTTTCTTAATTAAGAAAGAAGATATCATACAAAAGATATCTTAATAAAAATATACTTCAATATTAATATTTTGATTTTTACCAATTAAGTGGTAATTGTTGAAGTTAAAACTTTTCAATATATTAATTACATCCCATCTCAACAAGAGATGTATATTAAGTGTACTAAAATATTATTAACTCAATTCGAATCTACATTTGTAAGCTATTTACTTGATAATAACGGGTACTGCAATATGTCAAATTTTCAACAATATATTTCTAGATTAAATAGGAAGAGTGTATACAGAAAAAGTTTGGTGGTTGGAGTTAATAGATTAAGAAAGAAGATTGTTTATCAAACAGGATATGATGTAATAAAATCTAAATACGGATTTGGGTACAACATTAATATTTAAACTTTTTTCTTCCACTCAGATATCTTGTTTAGGGCATCAATAGGGGTTAAGTTATCAATATCCATTTCCTGAATCTCTCTTTCAATTTCTGAATCCTTAGCTAAAAATAATGGGAATTGATATGTACTTTGTAAATTCTCTTTACTAACAATTTCTCCTTCTAACATCTTCCCCTCTCTAATTTCATTGCTCTTCGAAAACATCTGTTCCTGTTCAAAAGTTTCTAAAATTTCATTAGCTCTTTTTATTACTTTTTCTGGTAATCCAGCCATCTTAGCAACATATATACCGTAGCTTCTATCCGTTCCTCCCTCTACAATCTTTCTTAAAAAGATTACTGTACCCTCAGCTAAATCCTCCTCTACAAGTACATTGTAGTTTTTAACTCTGCCTGGAATTTTTTCAGATAACTTTAGAAGTTCATGATAGTGAGTAGCAAAAAGGGTTCTTGCTTTTAGATCATTCACAAGGTATTCAGATAGAGCCCATGCAATACTTACTCCATCATATGTACTTGTACCCCTTCCAACTTCATCTAATACAACTAGACTATACTTTGTTGCATTGTTAACAATATTTGCCGCTTCATCCATTTCTACCATAAAGGTACTCCTTCCTCTTGTTAAATCATCAGAGGCTCCAACTCTTGTAAATATCCTATCAACAATTGATAGCTTCATACTTTTAGCAGGGACAAAACATCCTATCTGTGCAAGTAATACTAATGTTGCAACCTGTCTAATATAGGTTGACTTACCAGACATATTTGGTCCAGTTAATATAGACATAGAGAATTTTTCGAAATCTAAATGTGTATCATTAGAGATAAATTCTTCTTCATTAAGAGTTTCAACTATTGGGTGTCTTCCATTTTTAACAAGAATAATTCCATTTTCCTCTCCCATATTATGTATTAAAGGTTTACAATACTCCCTATCCAATGATATTTTTGAAAACCCAGATAGTACATCTATTTGAGATACATATTCAGAAAGTTCTTGTAACTGAGGAATATCTTTTAGTAATGATTCTCTGAACTCATTAAAGAGGGTGTACTCAAGTTCATTTAATTTATCCTGTGCTCCAAGTATAATATCCTCCTTCTGTTTTAATTCCTCAGTAATATATCTTTCACAATTAACTAATGTCTGTTTTCTAATATATCTTTCGGGTACTTTCTCTTGGTGTGTTTTAGTAACTTCTATGTAATATCCAAATACTCTGTTAAACCCAATCTTTAAACTATTAATCCCTGTACTTTTCTTCTCATCTTCTTCAAAATCTTTTATCCATCCCTTACTATCTCCTGTTAGCTCTCTTAACTGAGCTATCTCTTTATTGTATGAGGATTTAATAACACCTCCCTCTAAAAGAGTAGGTGGAGGTGAATCAACAATACATTTATCAATTCTCCCTATTAAATCATTTAGAAGTTTTCCATATATATCTAACTCCTTAGAAATATCTGGAATTGTAGATAGCGTATTTCTTAATTTAGAAATATTCTCTAATGATATCTGTAGCGCTTTAATATCTCTTCCATTGGCTCTTCCTAAACCAATCTTTCCAATTATCCTTCCTATATCACTCACATCAGAGAGTATCTCTTTGCTTTCTAAAAGTA
>CAZQRG010000056.1:0-1471 GCA_964595745.1 uncultured Candidatus Saccharibacteria bacterium
CATATGTATCACCTAATATCTCAAGAATAGAGGTAGCAGGAGTCATAGGATAGGCATAGTAGGCTCTACAACCAGCAGAGATTGCTCCAAGAGCTATAGCTTCGTTTCCTGTTAATACAACAGATTTACTCCAATCATTACTTTTAATATCAGGCATTACTTCAATCGTATTGTTTTGAATAGATTGCATATCATAACCTGCTTTAAGACATCTTTTTTCAGCATCAATATCGATACCTTTCTTTTTAGAAAAGTAATTTACTAAAACTTTTTCTAATATTTTTAAATCAATTCCAAACATTTTCCATATACATCCAAGGATTACAACATTCCCCATTATCTCTGGTGCTTTCTGTAATTGTGTAATACTTAAAGTATCAATCTTTACAACTGTAATTTTCTTTTTTTTAATATATGCTAATTCTTCTTTACCAAATTCAAAATCAGTTACTGAATGAAGAATAAATCCATTTTTAGAAACGGTTTTTACATATTCATTTAATGCCACTGAAGAGATACAAGCCAATAAATTACATCCTTGTGAAGGTGAAAGAATATCCTGTGAAGAAAAATCAATCTGATATGAAGCAAATCCACCCTTAATAATGGAGGGATACTCCCTGTATGCAAATGTAACATAACCAAAATCTTTTAATGCTTTACTTAAGAATCCTCCTAATGTATTAATTCCTTGACCTGATTGGCCACCAAATTTGATTGAAAATCTATCCTTCATTAGGCAGTTTAATAATTTAGGGATTCACTATTCAGGTTATCATTACTAAAATATATTGTCAAAAAGATTACAAAATATACTAAAGTACGATAGAATGGGAGCTATGATTGATAAAGTAAAAATTACAATTGAATCAGGTAAGGGTGGGGATGGAATTATAGCCTTTGATAACAGGAGAAAAGCAGATGGTGGTAGTGGTGGTAAGGGAGGAGATGTATACCTTGTTGGTACTACAAATGTTTTTGATTTCGGTAAAATATCAAAGGTTAAAACATTTAAAGCTGAGGATGGACATATTGGAGAGAAGAATAAAAGAACAGGAAAGGTAGGAGAGGATATTGTAATAAATGTTCCATTGGTAACAAAAGTATTCAATGAAGATCAAACTGAGATAATTACAATTGCAAAGGAGGGATACAAAGTAAAAATATTAGAAGGTGGAAATGGAGGGTTAGGAAATTTCTCTTTAAGGGCAGAGGGCTGGGATGGGAAACTTTCTAGAACAAAGGGTGTGGAGGCTCAATCAAAGATATTAAATTTAGAGCTTAATCTTAAGGGAGATGTAATATTTTTAGGATACCCAAATGCGGGGAAATCTAGTATTGTTAACTCTTTAAGTAATGCTAAATACAAAGTAGCACCATATGAATTCACTACACTTGACCCTCAACTTGCTGTTATGGATAGATATGTATTAATTGATTTACCAGGATTGATTGAGGGAGCTCACAAGGG
>CAZQRG010000056.1:1571-4667 GCA_964595745.1 uncultured Candidatus Saccharibacteria bacterium
ACTTAAAAGAGATATTAAAAAAGAGATTGAGTTCTGTTTCTAATACCGTTATCCAAAGCTAATTTAGCATTCCATTGTAAATCTGGTTTATCACTCATACTTTCTACTAACCATTCTAGATACTCTCTATCAACCCTCTCTATCTCTTCGAATGTTTTACCCATATATTTTCCAAAGGACATCTCTCTCATTACTTGTGGTTGTTTAGTAATGAGAATCATATTCTCAATACTTAGTTTTGTATTATTTTCTAGATATTTATATAGATCTCTAAGAAAATATACATCACTTAATGCATCGTGAGCTTTTACATGATCCTTATCTTCGTTTTTATACAATCCTAAATAGTATCTAAGATACTGTAGTTTATAACTTTCTAAATCATGTCCATCAGTTGTTGTAAGGGCATTTCTTGATACCTTTAATGTGCAAATTGTATTAGATACATGAATACCTTTTTTTTCTAAGACCTCTATATCAAACTCAACATTATGAGCAACGAATACATATTCATCTGCAAGAAATTGTAAATACTCTTTTAATGAATTCCCCTTGTAATTAGGATCAATTCCCTCTGTTGGTAATAAAGATTCTTCAAATTTTGGTAAATCTTTTACATCTTCAGGAGTAATATTATGAATAGCCATAGCACCAAATGAAATTTCTTGAATAGGTTTAAAATACATATTAAGAAATATTTTGGGGTCATCAGTTATCATAGCTAACTGTAATATATCCTTACTTTGGGTATCTGTTGTCTCTGTATCAATATACAGTAATTTATTTTTACTCATTTAAAAAATATTTAATTTGTATTGAGAAGATTTTAACATATATGAGGATATTTTAATAAAGATTTGATTAAACATATCTTAGTTGATATATTTAGAAACTAAATTAAAAAGAAAAAGCATGGAAAAAGAAACAGCATCACAAGTAGTACCTATTGTTGTATCTATTATCTTTGTTATTGTATTATCAATTGGTATATTTGTATTTTTAAATAAAGAGGGTAACTCATTACCAACCAAAGAAACAGATTTAAATTTAGAAGATACACAAGAAGAAAATATGACAAACATAGAGGATTTTGATCAATTAAGTATTTCAACATTACAAGAGGGTCAAGGTGTTGAAGTTATTGTTGGAAATACAGTTTCTGTTCATTATGAAGGCACACTTTCTGATGGGACTAAATTTGATAGCTCGTATGATAGAGGAGAACCATTTGAGTTTACTTTAGGGCAAAATAGAGTAATTCAAGGATGGGAAGAGGGAGTTAAAGGAATGAAAGTTGGAGAAATTAGAGAGTTAAAAATTCCATCGTCAATGGGATATGGCCAGTCAGGTAGTGGACCTATTCCAGGATCTGCAGGATTGATATTTAAAGTTGAGCTATTAGAGATAAAGTAGCTTAGAATATACCTAAAACCATTAGTATCCCAATTAGAAGCATAAGGATACCTGCTACTAAATGCATATATCTTACATTTTGGTCTTTCCAATCTTTTACATCTTCTGCCTTTTTAGAGCCGATATATACAAGTATAGTGACAGCTATCATTGGTAAAACAAATATCAAATTGTAAAGAAGTAACGAAGGTAGTGCATTGATAAAGCCCTGACCAACAAGTAAGCCACCAAGTATTACATACGGCCCAATTGTACATGGAAGAAGGAATAGTGTAACAAATATACCTACTCCAAAAGCAGCAAGAGGAGATGTAACCTTTGATATAAGCTTGTTTACCTTTGGTCTAAGGAAAAGAGGCATTTCAGTTCCAACACTTCCCGGCTTATACATGAAAAAATCTTTAAGACCTAATACACCAAGAATGATGGCACCTATTCCTAATATGAAATTAATTCCTAATTTTCCATAAAGAAATTCTCTTATTGATGTAATTGAATTAACTACTTCAAAAGCTTTAATAATGAGAAACCCATATACAAAGTACATAATTAGTACGGCTAATACAAATGAAAGGCCAGCTAGTAAAATCTTTTTTCTATTTCCTGGATTATATGTAACAATTGCTATTAAAACCAATGCTAATACTGAAAGAGCACAAGGATTAACCGAATCAGCAAGACCTAAACTAATAATTTTACCAATAGAAAGCTTTGAAGATTGATCATTACTTGAAGATCCACTATCTGTTCCATTTGATCCAGATATATCCTCTCCATTCCACTGTAATATCCATCCATTAATCTTAAGAGCATTTTCAAATTTCAATGTTCCTCCAGGATATGCAACAGCTTCTGCTTTAACCTTTTTACCATCTAAACCGGTAATTGCATCAGAGATTGTATCTTGATATATAAAATTCTTTATCTGTTTGTTCTGTTCGTCTGTTAGATGGTTAATTGATTCTCTAATAGCAACTCTATCCTTTGCATATATATTTGGATATCTTCCTAAATCAGTAAGATTAAAATCCTCAAATGAGGTAGATGTACCGTCTGAAAGATAGATTTCATTTGTACTAGCATCTGAAATCATCTGATTAAGATTATCGATAATGGGAGAATCACCAGACTTGGTAATCTCTTTATTAAACATAATTTGAGGGATACCAAGGTTTAAACCGTATGCATCAGTATATTTATTTAATACTTGTGAATTAGAAATATTTTTGTATATTTCATATTCAATAAGGATAAAACCACCTTCTTGTACTCTCTTATGTAGCACAGGTGCTACCTTTGCACAGTGAGGACAACCGATTCCTGTAAATGAGATTGCATACTTTTTGTCTTCCTGAGCATTTGATAAAACAACAGGAAGAAGAAATATTCCTAAAAGAAAGGTAATTAATATTTTACTAAATATCTTTCTCATTCATTGCAATATGTAATATTATATATACCAATGACAAATCCAAATCTTTCTAAAACTCAGATGTCGATAATAGATTCAATAATAGATTGGTTTAAGACATCTAAGCAACAGTATATCACATTGGGTGGGTATGCTGGTACTGGGAAAACAACGATATTAGGTCATATATCAAAGTTAATACATAATGAAAAAAAAGATATTAAGATAGCATTTTGTAGCTATACTGGAAAAGCAAGTAGAGTACTTGAAAG
>CAZQRG010000057.1:0-4516 GCA_964595745.1 uncultured Candidatus Saccharibacteria bacterium
TTAATTACTGTCCAATTCAAAGAGATGCACATGGAGGGGGTATAGGTATGACTCAATTTGAAATGACAGATATAGAGTATGTGGGATTAATGAAATTTGATTTCTTGGGTTTAAGAAACCTTAATGTATTAGGGGAGGCTGTTACAAAGATAAAGGTAAATAAGGGTATAGATATTGATTTACTTACATTGGATCCACATGATAAAGATACCTATGATTTAATTCAAAGTGGTCATACTGTTGGAGTTTTTCAGATGGAAAGCGAAGGAATGAGGAGATCAATTAAAACACTCAAGCCTCAATCTCAAGAGGATATCTGCTATCTATTAGCTGCCTATAGGCCTGGTCCAATGCAATATATATCCGAATATGTTGCTGTTAAAAATGGTACACAGGATCCAGACTACGTATTTAAAGAGCTAGAACCGGTTCTCTCTATTACATACGGTGTTATTACATACCAGGAACAGGTTATGAAAATTGCACAAATAATTGCAGGCTACACTCTTGGTGCGGCAGATTTACTAAGAAGGGCAATGGGAAAAAAGAAAATGGAGATTATGGATAAAGAGAAGCCTAAGTTTTTAAAGGGTGCTAAAAGTAATGGATTCGATGTAAAAGAAACAGAAAGGTTATGGAACAAACTAATTCAGTTTGCTAACTATGGATTCAATAAAGCACATAGTGCATCCTATGCAACCATTGCTTACTGGACTGCATATCTTAAAGCCCATTTCCCACTAGAATTTATGGCTGCACTTTTAGAGGGAGACTTGGACAATTTTGATAGAGTAATTAAAGATTTAAATGAATGTGAGAGATTGGGTATTGATGTTCTACCTCCCACTATTAATAAAAGTAAGCTTTTCTTTACAATAGAGGGTGACAGTAGTATTAGGTTTGGATTAGGAGGTATAAAAAATATTGGAAGGGATATAATAAGATGTATTGTTAAAGAGAGAAAGGAAAATGGAAAGTACAAAAATTTAGATGATTTTATTAGAAGAACGTATGACAAAGGAGTACAAAAAAGAGCTATAGAGTATCTAATTATGTCTGGAACGATGGACGAATTCGGAGAGAGAAACGCCCTGTTAAATATTTCACCTAACATATTTGATAGAGAGAGAAAGAGTAGCTCTTCTGCAAATGTTGGGCAAATAGATATATTCTCATTGGGTGAAAATGGATTAGATATGGATTCAGAGGTTGTAGCAACACCACTTCCCTCTGTTGAAAAGGCACCTAAATATCAGATTCTTCAATGGGAAAGGGATCTATTAGGTATATATTTTTCAAGTCATCCATTAGATAATTTACAAAGTTTTTTTGAATTAAAAAAAGTTAAACCAATTAAAGAAGCATTAGAGAAGAAGAATAATCAGGTAGTTATACTTGGAGTAATGGTAAACAAAGTAAGAAAGATAACAACTAAAAAAGGTGAGGTAATGGCATTTCTAAGTATCGAAGACAAATCAGGTTTAGCAGATGTTGTAGTATTCCCAAGAACATATCAAGAAATTAAAACACAACTAGAAGAGGGAAAACCTATGTTAATTGCAGTTAGGGTATCTGTTAAAGGAGAGGAGAAGAGTTTAATAATGGAAAAGGGTCAATATGTTGATGAATCTAAGTATGGTGATGATTTTGAGGGTATAACGTTCAGAATTAGAGATAAACATACTGAAGATGAAATAAAAGAGTTGAAGGAATATATTTCTAAATCAGAGGGACAAACACCTGTAAGGATAATTGTTAACAATGGAAATGAAAATAAGAGTGTACTTTTAGAAAAAAGAATTGATATGAACAGCGAAACAAAGAGGTGGTTAAGGAAATTCTAGGGTATAATAGGGGGTGGAAAATAGAATTCAAAGAAAATTAGATGTTTTACCTGATTTACCGGGTATTTATAAATTTCTTAATAAGAAGGGCTCAATCCTATATATTGGTAAAGCTATAAATCTAAAAAAAAGGGTATCATCATATTTTCAACTAGATCTTTATGATAGGCCAAGAATAAGGCAGATGCTACCGTATATTTATGATATAGATATAATAGAGACCAATAATGAGATAGAAGCATTAATACTTGAATCTGCATTAGTAAGAAAATATCAACCTCAATATAATTCAGATCTAAAGGATGATAAATCATATGCGTGGATATATATTAATACCAAAGATGAATTCCCAACTGTTAAAATAGTTAGAACACTTAAAAAAAGTGATTACAAAAGTGGAAGACTATTTGGTCCATATCCAAGTGGATATACCATTAAAAGGGTATATTCATATTTAAGAAAACTATATCCATTCTGTACATGTAAGAATAAAGATTGTAAATCCTCTTTGTATTTTCATATTGGGCTATGTCCTGGTCCATATATTGGAGCTATTTCTAAAGAGGATTATAGGAAAAATATTAACAACATTATTAGATTTCTTTCGGGTAAGCAACAGAATCATATTAAAAGATTAGAGAAAGAAATGAAATTGTATTCAAAAAATGAAGAATTTGAAAAGGCACTACAACTTAGAGATAGAATTAAAGATTTAAAATATATTGCTCAAGATATTGATTTTACATACTATGACGACACCCAAAGTTATGAGAGTAAAAGAGAGAAAGCAAGAAAGAGTAGTTTTGAGTATCTGGCTATTGAATTAGGAATTCCTAAATTAAAAAGAATTGAATGCTATGATATTTCAAATATACAGGGTAAAAACGCATACGGTTCTATGGTTGTAGCAATAGATGGGAAAATTGAGAGATCTAGATATAGGATATTTAAAATTAAGGGAAGTGAATCACCAAATGATTATGAAATGTTAAAGGAGGTACTTCAGAGAAGATTCAAAGTTAGTGAGGATATACCTGATTTAATATTAATTGATGGTGGTAAGGGACAACTCTCATCTGTTAAGGATTCTATTCCTCAAAATATATTGTTAATGGGGATATCAAAAGGAAAATATTTAAGGAAAAAGGGAAAAGCAATAATTGATGAGTTTTGGGTTTATAAAGATGGTGATATTCTTAGAACGGTAATTGATAGTCCTGAGTTATTGATAGATTTAAGAAATGAGGCTCATAGATTTGCTGTTTCATACTTTAGAAAAAGAAGTATTAAAGAGTCTAAGGTATCTCTATTAGATAAAATTGAGGGAGTAGGGGAAAAGAGAAGAAGAGAATTGTTAAAAAGATTTGGAAGTGTAGATGGTATTAAAGGTGCAACATATGATGAGATATATTCGGTAATAAATAATGAGAGGGTTACAAAAGAGATTGTAAAAACAATTTCTACTATTTAGTTCCTAATGGTTTAATATTTTCAATAAGATATTCTAAAAGAGCAGAGTCTTGCTCTGATGCTGATATAACATATACTATTGAATTAAATGTATTAGCAACAGTATAAGCAGATATCGTATTTGAATTAACTTGGATAGTCGATTTAAGACCAAGAGTATCTCTAAATGATATAGGTATGCTATTCATAACTCCATATTTTTTTTCCTCTGTTGTTTTAATATTACAGTAATCATTTAAGAAAAAATCCAACTCTTTTGTTTTCCATTTCCCTACTGGATATATTTCTACAGATTGAGTACTTCCCATCTGTTGAAAGGATACAGCTCTTAAATCTTTTATATTTGTTGGAGAGTATCTAATTAGGTACTCTTTAGGGATTTCAATTTTCCAAGGATAGTCAGGCAGTAAGCTCTGTTTTTCAGTACTAGCCATTAACATCTCCCTTTCTATTTCTTCCTTTACTAATCGTGCAAGTGCACTTCGTGCATCATCTTGTGTAATACTTTCGTACCAAACATCATTAAATTTTGAGTATATTCTTAACCCCTTACCATCTTTAATCCAATATTGGCCATATTTTTTATCAGGAGTTCCTATTGGAACCGTTTGAACAAATTCCCATCCAAGGTTTTTAAGTTTATCCAAGTAATAGGTTTCTACATCTTCTGCATTTGTTCCATCTGGTAATCTATATGCGGAGTTCCCCCCAGAGAGGAACTCCTTTACGATAGAATCATCCATATTATTTTCAAAGAGAAACTCGGCTCCTCCATATGTTGGTACTCCCTCTAATCCAATTACATCAGTTATCTCATACTCTTTTTCTGAGTATGCGCCCTCTCTAATAAAGAGTACATATTTAATAGAGAGATATATTAATCCAATAAACAGTAAGAATATTATAGGGAGGAGAATATATTTAAGATTTTTATTTTTTCTTCTTCTATCTGGATATTTACTGTTCTTTTTCTTAAACAAGTTTGGTAATTGAAATTTTTTCTTTCTTCTTTGTATAATTTCTCTTTTTGGAGCTTTAGGCATTCTAATAGGACTTCCTTTTCTTTTTCTTTTCTTTCTTATCATACCTATTAGATTAATATGAATATATTAATATTTCAAATGGTATATTTAGTATAGTATAATGGTGGGTTATTGCGGGATCGTCTAATGGTAGGACACCGGCCTTTGAAGCCGAGAATC
>CAZQRG010000058.1:0-4446 GCA_964595745.1 uncultured Candidatus Saccharibacteria bacterium
TCATATGCAAGTAATTAAAAAGAGGGTTATTTAACCCTCTTTTTTGGTATAATTGAATATGGAGAAAGTGATTAAGAAAAATATATTCAAAAGGGTATCCAGAAATGCGCGTATTTCTTTACGCACATCTGCAATAATTGCGGATCATTTAAAAAGTGATTCTATTGAGCCAGAACATCTTTTAGTAGGGATACTTTTAAATGAGAATGCTCTAGCTACAAAGATTATTGAAGGTATGGGTATAAATATTAAAGAGATTGTAGGAAGGGTATTTGATAGCATGGGGATTGATATTACAGCAAATATTAATAAAACCATGGAGGTAAAACTCTCTTCGAAGAGTAAAGAGGTTATAAGAAGGGGGTATGATTGGTCACAAAAATATTCACATGTATATGTTGGTACGGAGCATTTAATGTTGAGTATTTTAGAATCTAAAGACCTCTTTATTCTTGATTTAGTTAATATTGGTTTAACCCAGAAAAGATTTCAGAAAAATTTATTTGAGCATGCTACATACCCATTGGGAGTGTTAGCAAAGCCAGAGATGTCATCAATTGGACCAGAGCAGGGAAAGATTTTAGATATGATTGGTAAGGATTTAGTAGAATTAGCTAGAAGTGGGAAATTAGATCCTCTTGTTGGTAGGGAGGATGAATTGGCTAATGTTGTGAAGATATTAAGTAGAAGAAAAAAGAATAACCCAATCATTGTTGGTGATGCTGGTGTAGGAAAGACTGTCCTTGTAGAGGGGTTAGCGCAAAAGATTGCAGATGGGAGAGTACCCCCATCATTGAGGGATATGAGAATTGTATCTTTAGATGTTGCTAGTATCATGGCTGGAAGTAGAATGAGGGGAGATGTTGAGGAGAAGGTGCTAGAGATAGTTAATGAGGTTGTGGAATCAAATAATACAATTCTTTTTATCGATGAGATTCATAATATTTTAGCTTCTGCTATACCCGGTGGTTCATCTGAGATTGCAGCTATACTTAAGCCTGCACTACTTAAAGATGATTTTAGATGTATTGGTGCTACGACTACGGATGAATATTCTGCATACTTTGAGAATGATAATGCACTGGCTAGAAGATTTCAGCCGATATTTCTTAAAGAGCCTAGTATAGAGGAGAGTGTCGCTATACTAAGAAATCTTAAACCCATATTTGAGGCTCATCATAATATTAATATTAACGACGAGGCTGTTAAATTAGCGGTTACTCTTTCTGATAGATATATTAGTGACAGGTATTTACCTGATAAGGCGATAGATTTGCTAGATGAAGCTAGTGCTACTAAAAGACTTAGTGTAGAGGGTGAATATGAAAGTATTTCGTCTTTAATGTCAAAATTAAGAGGTATTCAGAATGCTAAGAAGGAATATATTTTACAAGGAAGAATGGAGATGGCAGAAAAATACAAAAAGAGTGAAGAGTCTTTGGAAAGAAAGATAAAGAGATTGGAAACAAAAAAGGAAAGAAGTAAAAGAGAAAAGAGTAGTGAGGTTGGTGTGGAGGATATTAGGATAGTTGTTTCTAATTGGACGGGTATTCCACTTAATACATTGGGTAGTAAAGAGAAAACCGCTTTGTTAAAACTAGATTCTAAACTTAACAAACTGGTTATTGGTCAAAAAGAGGCTGTAAGTGGAGTAGTTACTGCAATAAAGAGGGCTAGAACAGGTATTTCTGATATTAGTAGGCCTTGGGCATCATTTCTATTTTTGGGTCCAACAGGTGTTGGTAAGACACAGTTGGCAAAGGTTTTGGCTCAAGAACTTTTTGGTAATGAAGATAGATTGGTTCAGATTGATATGAGTGAGATGATGGAGATGCATAGTGTATCAAAGTTGATAGGTTCGCCTCCTGGCTACGTTGGGTATCAAGAGGGTGGTTGGTTAACTGAGAAAGTTAGAAGAAATCCTCATTGTGTAATTCTTTTTGATGAGGTAGAAAAGGCTCATCCAGATGTATTAAATATTCTTTTACAGATACTTGAGTATGGTCATTTAACAGATGGTAGGGGAAGGAGAGTTAATTTTAAAAATACAATTGTGATTCTTACCTCCAATATCGGTGCAGAGGAGATCAGTAAGGATAAGGTGTTGGGTTTTTCATCTTCAAGTGATCTGGGTAGGAGTAGTAGTAAATCGGAGACTGCATATAATTCGATGAAGTCTGAGTTAACAAATGAATTAAGAAGGACTTTAAGGCCAGAGTTGTTAAATAGGTTAGATGATATTGTAATATTTAGGGCATTAAATACAAAGGATGCTAAAAAGATAGTGGAGTTACTTTTGGATGAATTAAATGAGAGATTAAAAACCCAAGGCATATCAATATCTTTGAGTAAATCTCTGTTAAGGCATATTGTTAAAGAGGGATTCAGTGAGGAGTATGGGGCAAGGCCATTGCGAAGAGAGTTGCAAGATTTGGTTGAGAGTACTGTTGCTGAGCGTATATTAAAAAGTGGAGGTAGTGGTAATATACAGTTGGATATTAAGAATGGAAAGGTTGTCATATTAAACTAATTTTGGATAAATATGAAATATATATGTAATTCCTGTGGAAGTGAATCTCTAAAATGGTCTGGAAGATGTAATGTCTGTGGTGAGTGGGGAACTCTTGAAGAGTTAAGTGAGGAGGTAGTGAACACTGATCCAAAAAGAAGTAGTACAAAATCATCCTATAGGGCTATTACAGAGTACAAGGAGAAATCCGATAGTAAGGGTAAGCCTAAAAATCGTTTAAGTACTGGATTTAAAGAGTTTGACAGGGTACTGGGTGGTGGATTAATCGAAGGGGAGGTTGTGTTAATGAGTGGTGAGCCTGGCGTTGGGAAATCTACCTTACTTTTGCAGGTAGCACTGCATCTTTCATCTAAAAAAAGAATACTATATATTTGTGGTGAAGAGTCTCCTTCTCAATTACTTTCTAGATTAGATAGGATGTCTAAACAGAAGGGGAAAGCAGAGAATATATTTGTTACAAATGATGTTGTTGTAGAGAATATCTTCAATCTTGTTTCAGAGGAGAAATTTGGTTTAGTGGTAGTAGATTCTATACAAAGTGTTACATCTTTAACATCAAAAGGATATCCGGGAAGCATAAGTCAGGTTAGGGCATCGGGCGCACTTTTAACAAGACTTTCTAAAGTAACTGGTGTTCCTTGTATCTTAGTAGGACAGATTAACAAAGGTGGAGATATCGCTGGACCTAAGATTTTAGAACATATTGTTGACTGTGTACTATATATAGAGGGAGGTGAGTTTAATCAGTATAGAATTTTAAGAGGTATGAAGAATAGGTTTGGATCTACTAATGAAATAGGGGTATTTGAAATGACATCAATGGGTTTAGATGAGGTAGGTAATCCATCTTTGGTTTTCCTCGACTCTAAAACAGCTGTTTCAGGTAGCGCTATTGGTGCAGTAATTCAGGGTTCAAGGGTCGTATTCGTTGAGGTACAGGCACTAGTTGTTGAAAGGGGTTCTGAGGTTGGTCCGCTAAGGAGGGTAGCAAATGGTATTAAAAAACCAAGACTAGATATGCTATGTGCGGTTCTATCTAGAAGGGGTAATGTATTTTTAGGGGATAAGGATGTATTTGTAAATGTTGTAGGTGGTGTTATGGTTTCAGATCCTGCAGTAGATTTAGCAATATGTGCAGCAATAAAGTCTGTTGTTAAGGATGAAGTATTGGATAGGGACTATATATATTTTGGAGAGGTGGGTTTAACAGGGGAGATTAGGGGAACTTGGGGATTAGATTCGGTTTTAACTGAGGCTTCAAGGGTTGGATACAAGGGTGCATATATTGGTAATACAAGCTTTAAGAAGAATAAGGATTTAAGGATTTCTGTTATTAAGGGGATTAGAGAATTGTAAATCCCAACAAAACTTATCAACAAAGTACGTAACATCTGTTTAAATTGCTAGTTTTCGTAACATCAAACAAAATTGTATTACAAAAGCCCATATTGGTGCTAGATATACGCTTGCTTACAATGTGGACATTTGTTATGGGGTTGACATATTATATACACTAGGGTTATAATATGTTGTTCATTTTATAGTTCTGTGTATATCTTAACTTTCTCCCTTTGTCTGGGGTGCCACAAACACATCTGGGCAAAAGGAAAAGGTTAAGATATTAGTCGCTTTCTTTATTACAAGTTTGTGGTAGACTTAATAAAGAGGAACGAGGGAAGCACAGGGTGCTCTTCGATTTTATTTATCTAACACTCATTCTTGAGGTTAGTCAGATAAGACCGGGGTCGGTTGGGGCAGTACCGATCCCTCTTTTTTTTTCTATGTTGACTTCTTTTAAATGATTAAATATACTTTAAGAGTCACATGGGTTAATTGCCCAAAATATTATTTTTTTCCCTGTTATATATGGTAAACAAAACAAAGAGTATTAAAGAGTATGAAGAAATGACTCTAGC
>CAZQRG010000059.1:0-4401 GCA_964595745.1 uncultured Candidatus Saccharibacteria bacterium
CTTGAAAACCGTTGTACGGGTTTCCGTACCGTGGGTTCGAATCCCACTCTCTCCGTATCTATTGAATCACACTTATCTCTATACTATGTACTCCCCAATCATCAGAATCATTAAACATTACAATGTCTAGGTAGTATCCAGATACTTTATACTTTATATACGCATATCTTCCCATTTCATTTCTATCATCAATATGTTTCTTTTTTATTTTAGCATTTGATATATCAACGGTATTTAACCTATTTACTATCTCTTTAAATTCCTTTTCTAGTACTACTGCATGATATGCGTCAGTAGTTAGTTCGTATGCTCCAGCTACATCTCTTTCTTCAATTTTTTGTAAAAACTCTTTTGATATTCTATATGGTTCTGCTCTTGTATATGTGAATATTGAAATTAAAAGAATTGTTAAAAGTAGTAGTGGGAAGGCTATTAAAGATATATTAACAACTTGAGATTTATGCTCTTTTAAGTATGGAAGGAATACTAAATACCAGAATGTACTAATAGAGGTATATTTTTTCTCTGGTTTTTTCTCTTCAATTTTTTCTTTGTTTGAATGATTATGTTCAGAGGGATGTTTTTGTGGTTTGAGAAAATCGAAAGTAGGAAATATTATCTTTGGTAATTTGATTTTCTTTTGATCCTTTTCTTTTGCAATTTCTAAAAATTGAGTAGTTAGAGTACTCTCTGTGGTTTTACTTTCTCCAAGGGGCTTTGGATCTTTTAATTCCATGGTTAGATATAAAAAGGTTACTATATTAAGTTATCACAAAGGATTGCATTAATAAAGGGGATATAATATATTTAGCTATTAACTTAATATGTATGTATAGATGTTTGGAATAAACGGGAATAGAAAAAATAATAGTGATGAGATAAATATATTTGATATGAAATCTGTAGATGAGTTTATTGAGAAAGTTAAGATTAGATTTAATAAAACACTTGAAGAAGAGATAAAAGATCAGTTAAAGAAATTAAAGATAGAGTACAAAAGGGATGAACAGAATGCAATTAATACAGGTATTACAGCTAAAGCAGAAGAGAAAGCTAAGGAATGGATATGTCCAAGGATTCCTAAATGGGTAAATTCGGATATGTTAACAGTTTTGGGTTTTATAGGGTCTATAATAATAGCTGTTGGTTTTGTTTTAGGTTTTTTTAACAAATTCTATCTTATTTTAGTAATAGCCGGGTTATTAATTAATTGGTTTGGTGATTCTTTTGATGGTAGCTTGGCAAGGTATAGGAAAAATACTAGGCCAAACTATGGTTATTACATTGATCACATTATTGATGGTATTGCCATCTTTATCTTTGGTTTGGGTTTAGGACTATCTGGTTTTGTAAGAATTGAAATTGGTCTTTTGTTTGTAATAGCATATCTTCTTTTAATTGTTCATGTTGAATTGGTAACATATGTACAAAATGAATTTAAGTACTCATTTGGGCTATTTGGACCTACCGAATTTAGGATAGTTGGTGCATTACTGGCTACTGTGATGTTCTTTGTACCGGTGAAATATTTTGGTGTTTTAGGTTACTATCTTACTCAGTATGATCTGTTTGCAGTATTTGCCATTATCATTATGTTCCTCATCATTCTCTTTAGTGTAATCACTAAGGGTATTGAGTTAGAGAAGGTTGATAGGATGAAGTGGAGTAAGAGTAGTTAAGTACTTTTTAATTTGCATTCTTTAAAATTAGATATCTAATATATTTACAGATATCTAATGAGAAAGATTCTTCCTTTTGTTTTGCTTTTTTTTTGTTTCAAAAACATCTACGCAGGTGAATTTGTTAAAGAGGGAGACATATCACAGAACCAATATTTTGATACATTAGGATATGGTATTGATAATCTATTAGAGAGTAGGGAGTGTCCAAATTGTGTCGAGTATGATGTCAATAAGGTATATGGTACAAAGAGTAGCAATATACTTTCAAGTACAGATATAGGGGAAATAACTGAAGTAGATCAAAGCTATGGTTTAGTTAGAAAACCTGGAATATATGACAGGATTGCATTACCACCATATTCATCATTAAATTTCATATATTGGTCAAAAAACGCTGAACAGGAGAATGTAAACATATCTTCTTTAAAAGTCTTTCTTTCTAGGCAAGAGCTGTATATGGGTGATTTGCGACAGGTGCTGTATATAGATGGGGAGTATGAGAATTTTTTTGTAAATTACAAAGGTTATAGCTTTTTAAGAGGTGGTATTACAAAAACATATCAAGGAATGGGGATTGTTTTAAGTGGGGGTGGGGTTACAAACGGGATGATACTTGATACTGTGTACATTAGACCAGCCTTAGAATTTCTAAAATGGGAAACACAAATTGTTGATGGTAAAGCTCAAATGCGAATATATGTAGTAAATGTTTCAAACAAGTTGTTAAATAATGTTGTTTTTAAACATGGAGAGTACACAAATGTTAGAAATTTTAATCCAAACGAAGAATATGTCTATGAATATACTTTAGAAGTAGGAGAGAGTTCAAATTTGGGATATGCAGGTATATATGACCCAAATACTATTGAGGAGTGTGCTGTAATTGGACAGGATACTGGATCTAATAGTATTGGAGATTCGGCTATTGTAGGTGGAGTAAGGGAGAGTAATTCAGTGTATCTACAATACATAAGTTCAAGAGTAAAGCCTTGGGCTGAAGCTTTCTGTATAACTAGAATTCCTTACACCCTATACTCTGGTGAGATGAAGTTAAAAGATTACGGAGAAGAGGTTCAGAGTGAAGATATCTCAGAAGAGGAAATACAGAAGGAGGATATTGGGAGTGTGTTGGGTATAAAGAAACTACCACAGACTGGTAGTAGTAATACATTTTGTTTCCTTGTTGTATTTCCAATACTTTGGTACTATCTATTAAGGAGGTTTTTAATATGAAACTAAGGTTTAAGATACCATCATATGTTCAAAAGATTGCAAGAATTCTTTTAAAGGAAGGGTATGATGTATATTTAGTTGGTGGTGCACTGCGAGATATTGCAATGGGTAAGACGCCACATGATTATGATTTGGCTACAAATGCACTTCCAGATGAAATGCTTGAACTTTTCCCAAAGGCAGTATCGACTGGTGTTAAGTTTGGTACAGTTATTGCACTTGTTGCGGATGCTAACAAGGAGAATATGGAGGTTGAGGTTACAACATTTAGAAGTGAGGAGGAGTATATAGATGGTAGGTGGCCGAGTAAGGTAGAGTTTGTTAATGATGTATACAAGGACTTAGGTAGGAGAGATTTTACTATTAATGCAATGGCATTAGATCTGTCATCGGAAGAGTTAGATGGGGAGGAAATAGAAAGAGAGTGGGATATATACGATCCATTTGGAGGGATTACAGATATTAATATGAAATTGATAAGGGCTGTTGGTACTCCTATGGATAGATTTAAAGAGGATGGATTAAGAGCTTTTAAAGCATGCAGACTTGCATCTCAATTAGATTTTGAGATAGATGTAGAGACTTTTAATGCTATTAAGGAGTGTATTCCAGTTGCTAAGATGGTTTCTATGGAAAGAATCAGAGACGAGTTTATGAAACTTCTTCTAAATTCTCCAAAGCCGTCTAAAGGTATAGATTTAATGAGACAGACTGGGTTATTAAATATCTTTCTTCCAGAGCTCGTTGAGGGTTACGGTGTCGAACAGAAACTTTTTCATGCTCATGATGTTTATTGGCACAGTCTAAAGACATGTGATTATGCAGAGGATTCTGTAAAACTAGCTGCTCTTTTACATGATATTGCCAAACCCAGAACAGATATGGGTAATGGCCATTTCTATGGTCATGATGTTATGGGTGTGGAGATGGTTGAGACAATTTTAAAGAGATTAAAATTTCCAAAATCAGAGATTGAAAGGGTAAAACTTTTGATTAGAAATCATATGTTCTACTATCCTCATTCTCAACAGGAAGGAAATAAAGAGGAGGCAGATAAATTTATGTTAAGTCAGTGGAGTGATTCTGCAGTAAGAAGATTTTTAAATAGAGTGGGTGAGGAGAATGTCGAAGATTTGTTTAAATTAAGGATTGCAGATGCTACATCTAATCCTAACAGTCCATTTCATCCAGATGAAATTACTCAGTTACAGAAACATATATCAGAGGTTAGAGAGAAAGATATGGCTCTTAAGATTACAGATTTAGATATTAGTGGAGAGGATTTGAAAGGTATTGGAGTGAATCCAGGTCCTCAAATGGGAAAGATTTTAAGAAATCTTTTAGATATTGTAATAGAGGATCCTTTAATGAATACAAAAGAGAAACTATTGGATGAAGCCAAGCATATGTTGTAAGATAGGTATAACTAATTTTGAATACTGCCCAATATGAAGTTAAAATTTTGTGGTGCAACTAGAACAGTAAC
>CAZQRG010000060.1:0-4364 GCA_964595745.1 uncultured Candidatus Saccharibacteria bacterium
TAAATATTTAAATGGTCGAGGAGGGAGTTGAACCCTCACACTATTGCTAGCATGGGATTTTGAGTCCCACGTGTCTGCCAGTTCCACCACTCGACCTCGTCTCCTGTATTATATCCCAACAAAAGATATATTGTATATATTAATTCTTCTCTTTATACAAATTCCTGAAACTGGCTATCTCTTTTACAAATGCTAATTCAAGTATGCCTGTTGGACCATTCCTATGTTTTGCAACAAATACCTCTGCACTACCCTTCTTTTCTGTATCTGGGTTCCATGTCTCTTCTCTATCCAAAAATATTACAACGTCAGCATCCTGCTCTATTGAACCAGATTCCCTTAGATCAGATAACTGAGGTCTTCTACTCTGCCTTTGCTCAATAGCACGAGATAGCTGAGAGAGTGCAACGACCGGGACATTCAACTCTTTAGCTAAGTTCTTAAGTCCCTGAGAAACCTCTCCAACTTCCAATGTCCTACTCTCCTTACTATTACCATGCATTAGTTGAAGGTAGTCAACAAAGATAATGTCAACACCCTGCTCTAGTGCTAATCTTCTTGCTTTTGTCCTAATCTGATTAATATGTTGTCCCGCCATATCATCAACATATATATTTGCATCTGCTAATTCACCCATTGTATTTGCTAATTTAATAACCTTCTCCTCTGTTAATTTGTTAGTTCTAATCTCCCAGAAAGGGATACCAGATTGCATACCTAATAGTCTATCCATAATTTGCATATTGGACATTTCCAAGGAGAAGAAAGCAACATTTTTCTTTTCAATAAGGGCTGCATGCCTCATCATATCAAGTGCTAAAGAAGTCTTACCAACAGATGGCCTAGCAGCTAACACTACTAAATCTGACTTTTGGAATCCACCCAAAAGAATATCCAACTCTTTAAAACCGGTAGATATTCCAGCATAATCATCACTTTCCTTGGCATGAGAAGCTCTCTCATATGCATCCTTAAGTAAATCCTTAATATGTATAAAATTACTTTTAATTCCTTCCTGTGCTACATCAAAAAGTAATGTCTCGGATCTATCAACTACCTCTGCAACAGACATAGTCTCATCAAATGCTAATTTCGTAATCTCTGAAGAAGAAGATATTAATCCTCTTCTTGTTGCTGTTTCTTTAACAATATTTGCATACTCTTCTGCATGAGCTGATGTTGGAACAAAAGAAGCTAATTCGGTTAAATAGGCTCTCCCCCCGATTCTACTTAATACCTTCTTTTTCTTTAATTTATCTGATATTGTAACAAGATCAATTGGTAAACCGCTCTCAAAAAGTTCTAATATATTCTCATATATCGTTACATGCCTATCATCATAGAAATGAATCGGTTTTAACCAACCAGATACCTCAATTAATGCATCTTTATCTAAGAGTATAGAACCAAGTACTGATTTTTCTGCTTCTAGGTTTTGAGGCGGAACTCTCTCCATATTTTTTAATTAAGAAATATTACTTCAAGATTTTTGTTCTCTTGCTCAGGTGTAGGAGTAACATTTAGGAAAGTTTCATCCTTAACATTAGTAAAACCGAAGTGTTTAATAAAGTCCTCCCTACTCTTTAACTCCTTTCCAACCTTAAGACCATCTTTTTTGTATGCGCATGGAAGTAATATTGTAGGATCTATATAGTTAAGAATCTTCTCTATCTTTTCGTAATCAATAAACAGATCACCATTACCTATTGGAAGAATTAACACATCTACATCTCCCAAATCTTTTGTCAAAGAAACATCTAATGAGTTATCTATTAATCCCATATATACAACTCTTAAAACAGCTTCATCAATGGTATAGAAAAGAGAATCAACACCTCTTCTAATCATTACCCCACCAATTTCATACTCTCCAGGAGATGATATCTCAATCAATGAATCTCTATGCTCTGGTTCTACTTTCTTTAACATATCATTTTCTGTAAGAATATCTTCTTTTCCTCTCAATTCTTTACCAGAAAACAAAACAACATCTGCTTTACTTTTACTAAAACTTAAACCACTTTCCTTTAATGAAAAAGGGTCGGTAAGTATAGTGATGTCTCCAGTACTTAATAGAAAAGATGACCATCCGAGACTTTTAATCTTCATATTTATTTTGCATTAATATTATTGGCAGTAAACTACACAAGAGTATATCAGATTTATGAGTCTGATAGACCTAAAGATTTACGAACATCTTCTATTAAAGTCTCTTTCATCTGTTTTTTTACCAACTCTAACTTCAAACTCTCTAAAGAAGATATAACCGCTTGAAGCTGAGTCATTACCTTTTCTTCATCAGTATTACTTACAATCATTCTTTTTACACCACCCACCTGTCCCTCTATTCTGCTTACTCTGTTTTGTATTCTTTTTGAATATTCCATATTAGTATCTAGTATATTTTTTTAATTTAAAAAAATCAACTCATACCCCTTGACACGAATTAGCACTCGGTGGTATCCTTTGCTAATCATATATATATTTAAATTTTAATATTTAAAATACTATGAAGATAGTAAAAATAAATCAAAAACCTCAAGATACCCTATACACCCCAGTAAGATCTCTAATGGATGATTTCTTTAACTATCCATTAAATAGATTAGAAGAAACTTTCTACAGAGATTTTGAAAACCTCTCCGCAAATGTATGGGAGGAAGATAACAATATCTTTGTAAAAATGGCTATGCCAGGGATTAAGAAAGAAGACATTAAAATCTCTGTTACTGGAGATAGTATTAATATTGAAGGTAAAAACAAAGAAGAAACAGAAGAAAAGGAGAAGAAATATTATTTAAAAACATTCCAATCATACTCCTACTCCCAAAGTTTTAACCTACCATCATTGGTAAACCCTGATAGTGTAGAAGCGTCATTCAAAGATGGTGTATTAACAGTTAAAATGCCAAAAGCTAAAGAATCTCAAAGTAAGCAAATCACCATTAACTAAAAACTTAGGGACAGGCTTAGGTCTGTCCCTATACCTTTTGTAGACACCTTTCCTCCCATCTGCTATAATCCTCCTTGTCATGAAAAAAGATTTACATCCTAAATACAATCACAATTTAAAGGTAACCTGCTCATGTGGTAACACATTTGTTACCGGTTCTACTTTAGATCAAGACTCTCTTACTGTTGAGCTTTGTTCTAAGTGTCACCCCTTCTATACTGGTGAACAAAAGATAGTAGATACTGAAAATGTTGTAAAAAGATTTGAAGACAGGGCACAAAAAACTGCTAAAATGTCCTTTAGAAGTAAAAGAGAGAAAATGGCAGAAAGAAAAGCTAAAAGAACAGAAACCGTTAAATCCTCCTCTACTCTTACTCTAAAAGATATGCTTGCTAATGCAAATATATCTAAGTAACAGTTCCTCAATATATATTTAAATGATATTATCCATATATATGGACATACAAATATTAAAACAAAAATACCAATTAGATTCCATTAGAGAAAAGAAACTTGATTTAGAAAAAAGGATGGATAGTGCCCACACTACTGGTGAGAATATGTCTTCATTAAGCTCAGAGCTTACCTACTACACTCAACTATTTACATATATCAATGATATTTATCAAAATATTGATAAATATGAACAAGCAAAGCAGATATTAAGTGAGTCGGAGGATAACGAATTAAAGGATATGGCTAAAACAGAAATGCAAGATGTTGAGGTAAATATTATGCAGTTGGAAAAAGATATAACCAGATTACAAATTGAAAGAGAGTTCCATGATGAAGATGATAGTAGAAATGTAATATTAGAAATAAGGGCAGGAGCTGGAGGAGACGAGGCAGCTCTTTTTGCCTCAGATCTATTCAATATGTATAAAAACTACTCTGCGAAGAAAGGTTGGAATGTACAAATAATTGATAGTCATGTATCTGAAGGTGGAGGATACAAAGAGGTAATTGCACAAATAGGTGGAGAGAATGTATACAAACATTTTAAATATGAAAGTGGCGTACATAGAGTACAAAGAGTTCCAACAACAGAATCCTCCGGAAGAATACATACCTCTACTGCATCTGTGGCAATAATGCCAGAAGCAAGAGATATAGATATTGAAATTAAACCAGAAGATTTAAGAATTGATGTAATGAGAGCTTCTGGAGCTGGAGGCCAATGTGTAAACCGAACAGACTCTGCTGTAAGAATAACTCACCTACCAACAGGTATCGTTGTAAGTTGTCAAGAAACAAAACATCAAGCTCAAAACAAAGAAAAAGCGATGGCTAACTTAAGATCAAGACTTTACGATAGAAAAAAGATGGAAGAAGATACAAAAAGATCAAACATGAGATCTTCTCAAATCGGAAGTGCCATGAGAGCAGAAAAAATTAGAACATACAACTTCCC
>CAZQRG010000061.1:0-4333 GCA_964595745.1 uncultured Candidatus Saccharibacteria bacterium
ACGGGATACTTCATATGAGAAATCTACATGACCAGGTGTATCAATTAGGTTTAGCTCTATATCTTTCCACATCATTCTACAGGCTTGGAGTTTAATGGTTATACCCTTTTCCTGTTCTAGATCTAATCTGTCTAATACTCTTGATTCTCTTTTATCTCTAGATATATCTATATGAGCAGCTTCTAACATTCTATCTGCTAATGTGGACTTTCCATGATCTATATGTGCAATTATTGAGAAATTGCGTATTTTGTTCAAATCAGTATTACCCATAAAATATGGCTAATTATATATATTTAACAGTGAAAAAGATACTTAGTTACTCAATCTCTTTAATCTTTAATTCAAAATCATCATTGAATTGAACATTTGAGAAACTTTCAATAACTAGATATACAACATATTTTTGGTTTGGAAGTAAAAGAATCTTTTGTGTTGTAACATCTCCATTTGAGCCTTGCAGTTTGTAAACCTGATCATTGATAATCATAGAGATATTTGAGGATGTTGGAAGATGTGTATTCCCATATATTTCTAGTTTTACCTCTACACTTTTATCATTCACTATCTCAAGTATAGGTTTAGAGTATCTATCAGAATCTCTTCTTGTAAGGGTAGTAACATATGTATAGACACCATTTTCGTCCTGTTGTAATTTTTCTCTACTGAATATCTGGTGTGTTCCTCCAATTATATTAATTGAAAGTTGTGCCTTATCACTTACACCCAAAACATCTAAATTTTTAAAGGCTTTTGTAATTGGTTCTAGGTTCATTACTGTAATAGTTGGAAGTATGAAGATTAAAGCAAGTAAACCAAATGCAAATGGTTCTAAAACAGTTATTAAGAATTTTTTTAGCTTTTGATTTTTCATTAGTAATATTTCTTACTATCAGGATATACCCTACTAATTTCAATTTCAAATGTTTTTAAAGCACCAAATCCAGAAAGAAGAGAGATGAATCCTCCTACAAATGCTATCCAAGTGTATGTATCTCCCTCTAGTGTGTTTTTGATAATGATGCCTGTACATAACCAAAGGAATGCACACCAAACAAATATCTTAAGGAAGGTAGTATCATCCCTTGTTATCCATTGTAACATATTAAACTTAGCTACCTTAACAATTGTTTTAGGGTTACTTAAACTAGATTGGAATATAGCGGTTTTAACTATCTGGTATATAGTTGGTACAGCTATTACTATTAGCATGATTAAATCAGAAATAGAGTTAACGAAGTAGGTGATATCAGAGTCCTCAAAATATATTTGGGTTGAGAAAATTCCATTTATATCATTCCCTATCTCTAAGGGAAAGCCATATTTTGCACTCACTAAAAAAATCCCCAAAGTCTTTCCAGCAATCATTAATATTGCTGGTACTAAGGAATTCTTAAGTGCTCTTTTGAGTAGTTTTGACATTATCTTTGGACAGTTTGTTAAGTTGAATCGCAAGTCTTGATTTCTTACGACTTGCTCTACCTTTGTTTATAACATTTTTCTTAGCTGCTTTGTCAAGAACTTTATAAACCTGTTTTAATGACTTCTGTGCTATATCTTCTCCACCCTTTTTAATATCTTCTTGAAAGGTTTTTACAGATCTCTTAACTCTTTTTCTTAGTCTGTCATTATATACGGTTTTTCTCTTTGTACTTCTTAAATCTTTTATAGATGTTTTTAGATTTGGCATTATATATGTATTATTAAATGATTGATAACTGTGCTGTATTATATATATTGCTATGAAGTTTGTAAACAGAAAATTTTATTGATACACTATTTTATATATGAATAACGCAAAAAAGGTTCTTTTTACTATTCTTCTTATCTTAATTCCTTCTGTTGCTATTACTACATCAGTATATTTAATACTCAAAGGAAAAGAAGAGGTAAAAGGAGTAAGTGTTGTTGAGAATGGTTGTACTCCATATATTACCAATATGATACCTAATGTTGCATATGCAGGTATGGAATATATATTCTATCCGAAAATTGTTGGGTGTAATATTAAAGATGTAGAGATTGATATTGCAGGACCAGAGTGGTTGAATGTGGATACCACCAAAAATATTTATGGTATTCCAAGGCAAGAAGATATTGGTACACAGAAGGTAGAGATAACGGTTGCAAGCCCATGGGGTAGTTCTAGCATGGTAGAATATCTAATTATTAAGTAAGTATGAAAAAAAACTGGTATATTACAATTGGAATAATAGGGATACTACTTGTAATAGTAATATTGTTTGTATACAAAGTATCAGGTTCTGAGGATTCAATATATGTAGAGGGGTGTACTCCATACAATGTAGAGATTCAAAAAGGGAATGATGACAAGAGTGTCAATATATCCTGGATGAGTAAGGAAAAGTGTTCGGGATACATTGTATATGGTAAAGAGTTACGAGGTTTAGATATGGTTAGTGTGGATTTAGAAAACGATGCAGAAAGTAAAAAACATATTGTTACGGTAAAGGGGCTAGTAACTTCTAAGAGATACTATTTCTCTATTGTTTCAAATGGAGCAAGTTTCGGAAAGGATGGTTTACCATTACAATTCTCTATTGATTCTCTCTAGATTTCTTTCTTAATATTTTCTCTTCAAAATATTTCTTAGGATTTGTTACTCTGTATTTTGTTAATTCTAGGTCTCCATAGATCTTTGATTTAGATATTGTCTCAGATATTACATTACCCTCTGGTCTGACATATACGAGCCATCCTGTTATGAGAATTAGAACACCAAATACAATTCTAACAACAAAGTTATCGAATATACCGGTTTGAGGAATCTTTTGTTCCTCCTCTGTAACATTCCCACAGTCCTGGGCTATAGTAATATATACCTGAGCTCTTAATGTTGCCGGATCTAGTGGTATCTCAACTGGATTAACAATTATCTCATTTAGATTCTGTCCTGATATAGCGGTTGTACCTGCGGTTGCAGAAAATACAATTGCAAGTGTTCCATCTGCAGGAATACTCCAAGGTGTTGATGGCTGCCATACAACTTCTTGAGTATCTCCTATTGGTGTAACAGTAACAAGGGATGCATCAGGTGTCGCGGTACCATCTATTGAGGAACTGTTGGGTGTATATATAAAGCCGAGGGGGAGTTTGTCTTTTATTGATGTAATACTATCTGCTACATCTTTATTGTTTTTAACATTTATTGTATATGTTGCTATATTACTACCTGCTGTTCTTTCAATACATGTTTGCGCAACTGTCTTAGTTGCAGTGAAACTTGATTTCTCATCATCTTGAATAGCTGGATTATCATCCACTGGTGGAGTAGTAGGAGAATCAATGAATTTAACAGTAGTACTTGCAGATCCAATACTTGCCTCATTTAAAAAGACCTCTGCAGTTATATCTAAATCACCTAAATGGTTATTAAGAATATTGAAAGAATCACTACTGAAATTATTTGAATCATATAGGTCGAGTTTAGACATAGAAAGGGTTCCTTTAGCCGATTCTATTGTAATACCATCAATGGCTGTTAAAGTTGAGAAACCAGAGCTAAAAGAATATCTTATCTTTACATTTTCACTGTTTAATTGTCCTACAGATATTGTAATTTGAGATATTTTTGTTTTACCATCTGTCTGTTGTTCTGTGGTTGCTACTATACCAGTAACTGTACTTGCTGAAGCTGTTTGTATATCAACTATTCTTCTACAAACGATTGAGTTAATCTGTTCACCTTGTTCATTCTTCGCAGTAGCTATTATTTCAACAGAGTTAACTCCTTCAAATTCTTTAATCCTTTTTGTTATTTTATTACCATCAACCTTATCAGGAGTAGTAGTTTCACTATTGATTTTGAATGTATAGTCTACATAGGTAGATTTATCAAAGGTGGCTTCTACATTTATCTCATCAGTAGGCTGAATTCTTCCTGTAATTATTTTCTCATTTTGATCTTTGAGAATCATATTTTCACATCTAGTATCAGAAATACTTTTTACAGTACAGCTTTTATATGCATCTTTCGCAGTAGTACTATTAAGTAGGTTGTCTGCGACGTCATTAATATCACATATGGCACTGCATGTTTTATCAGAAGAAACAGTATTTAGATTAAAAAGGAAAGCTCTTTTAGGATCTCCACATTCATTTACAACATTAGGATCTATCATGTAACAACCACAGGTAATATTGTCTAATTCTTGCTCTTCTTCTTTAGGACCTTTAATTAAGTAAAAGTATACTATTGCAGCTATGAGAGAAAGTACTAGTATAGCACCAACTATTATCAGTGCTTTTAATGTTTTCTTTGTAGTTCTATCCTGTCTATCCATCTAAAGGCAGTACTTTATGTATGTTAATA
>CAZQRG010000062.1:0-4286 GCA_964595745.1 uncultured Candidatus Saccharibacteria bacterium
AGCGAACGGCTGTTAACCGTTTGGTTCCAGGTTCGAGTCCTGGTCGCGGAGTTTTAGAATATTGACAAACCATAATCAATAAATCCCTTGAAACTATCTCTATTCTTATACCTATTTACCAACAAATCTCTATTTTTTATTAATTGAGGATAATTTTGTAAGAAGTTTTCGTAACCTTTCATTCTATCTGACCACAAATTATTTAGTTTGGATTCAATTCCTAAAATAAAAGTAGTTGTAATCTCATTAATTGACCAATACTTGTTCCAATTATCATAAATGTCTTTTTCAGGAAAGTTTTTAAATATGTACTGCCATATATGAGTCATAAGTAATTCGTGAGCAGTTACTCTAAGATGGATATCTAAATCATCATAAATCCAAAGGTATACGCTATTTCCTAGCGTATTACTAATTCCTGAATGAAACAAAGATATAATTACTATATATTTTTCATATTTCCATTTTAATCCTACAGCGCTTTCTGTCTCTTTTTCAAAAATGTCATTAATTATATTCCAATTACTCTGAAATAGTTCCTTTTTTGAAAAAAGTATCCCTTTGTCATTTAAATATTTCTCATTGTAAAGTTTATCTATTTCATTTTTCACATCATCAAAAGAGTTACTTTCAACAATAGTATCAAACAACACTCTGTTTATACCCATTCCTTGAGCTCTTTTCCAATTACCTGAGGGATCATCTGATTTAATCATGGAATATACCATCTTAATATCTTTGTCCTTATCAATTGTATAGATCACATTCATATATTCATTATATTGGATAATTTAATAGATTAGAAATCACAGAATAATCAATCTGGAAATTGAATCTCAGGTTCAGGAATATCTTCTATACACCGTGTTTCGATGTTTTTAAATAGTCTTCATGTAATCCAAAAGTTCTTTTTCTGCATCTCTGAATTTCTCTAATACCTGTTCATCACTTACAGTAGATACTACAGTTTCTCCATACATCTTATCTCCTTCCCTCTCTGTATACCCCTTAGGAGAGTGATAATCAAAAAACCTTAAAGTTGTACCTTCTGGAATAATTGTCTGCATAGTCCACCCCTTGGTCACAGAAAATCCTCTTGGACCACCATCTGTTTTAGGGTTATATACCTTTAAAGACATTACTCCCTCTGGAGACATCAATATTACACCAACCGGTTTATTATCAGTTGTAGAGTAGAAAATATCTGTTATTTTGCTTACTCCATCATAATACTGTACAGGAGTATTAGCTGATGCATCTATAAGGGCAATATCTGGGCTAAGCTCACCATTAATTTTCATCTCTTGAATAAGTATCTTTCCGTTTTCCATTGTACTTGGTTCGGGGAATAATCTGGTAGTAATCTGTAGCTTATCAGCTTCTGGCAAATCAACTAATCCTATTTGTTCTATTTCCATATTACATATTATACACCAAGGAATTTATTTTAAATATTTCAATTTATTGAACAGTACCTAAAAAACAAATAAAAAGGATATTTACTCTGAAAGTTTCTCTTGCTTCTTTAAAATATCTAAGAATGTCTCTTTATCAGTTTTAATATCATTAAAAAAATATTCTTCAGCAGTACAACCGAACTCTCTGTAATAATGAGACATTTCATATCTCCCTACCCCTGTCTTTATCACTACACACTCTTTAAAAAAACCTAGATCCTTAAAAAGCTTCTCCGTTTTAAGTAACTCATCACCAGTTTCTATATCTGTGTATATTTCAGTTGATGTACCATTATCTGAACTAAGGGTATATTCACACCTATTTTTTAAATCTTGAGGTATTTTACCTTCAGACAGAGAATTTATAATCTGTATATTATCAAATATACATAATGTTGGTTCTTTTGTACCTAATTCCTTTTCTCCCATAGTGTTGAATATAACATAGGGGATGTGTTTTTTCAAATATCGTTCCTTGACTATATATATCATCTAAACTAAACTCTTCTTATGACTAAAAATCCATTGATAAATTCCCTTGTAGCTTTAATATATATTGTACTAGTAGTATTTATTGTAAATATTATTGGAGAAAATGAAGTTAATACAGGCATTGCACAATATATTACACCCATATTGGTTCTATCTCTGTTTACTCTATCTGCAGCTATAATGGGATATATCTTTTGTTATCAACCACTTAGACTATTTCTAGAGGGAGAGAAAGAGAAAGCCGTAAAACTATTTATTAAAACTGTTTTAATATTTGCAGTTATTATCTTCTGTGTATTCTCATCATATTACTTAATAGTTCTTTCTTAAGAAAGACTCATACACTTAATCCGTCTTACTATTCCTAATATATTCCTTTGTCTTGTCTAAAATATCTTTTTCTGAGGATGTACCTATATCATTGAAATCCCTACCCTCACCAATAACAAGATATTTATCTTTATAGAGAGGATACCTTTCATTCATACTTATCTGACCAAAAGTTGGATCAACAATTATTGATTGCTTTCCCATTCCTACTCTTACAAAAACATGACCATTCATTTCAAAATTGCTATCTATCTCATTTGAAGATTTTAATCTTTCAACTACCTCTTTACTCACGCCCTCTAAAAAGGTAGCTGGTATATTCATACCTCTCATGAAAGAAAGAAAAACAAGTGCTCTGTCAGTACACCCAGTAGCTTCTTTAGAATTTATAATCTCTAAAGCATCTCTCTTTCTAAACTTTACTGGATCAGTTGGAATCTCTCGGATATTACTTTCTATCCATTGCATACTCTGAGCGACTGCTTCAACTTCATTCTTTGAGAAACCTTCCACTATCTCTTTTATTTCTGGAGTAGGAAAAGTAAAATCTCCATCCTCTTTTTCAGTTTCTAAATTAGTACCTATGTTTATATCATCCATATTATTTTTCCTAAACTTAACTCCCTATTATATTCCAATCCTCTTTTCTTTTATACTGATTAATATATAATAAAATAATAAATTAAATATTTTCTCCTATGGATGAAGAAGTAAAAACAACTGAAGTAACCAAAGAAAAGGATACTCAGTCTAAATTAACTAATCTTAGATCAAATAGAAAACTTAGATTAGGTATTATTGCTTTTCTTCTGTTAGTTGTAGTTGTCCTCTTTATTTTCTGGGAGAAAGCTAGAATATTTTTAGCAATCGCTGGAGTTATGCTACTTGCTGCATTAGGTTTAGAAGTATTCCAAAAAGATTACGATATACAAAAACTTTGGGAAACAAAATCATTTCAACAATCTGAAATAGGAAGAGATGAAAAAGGTAATCTACTCTTTGATAAGTTAGGAAATGTAACTACTGATAAAACACAGGGTAAATATGCAGATGAATATAACTGTGATGACTTCACAACAGAACCGGAAGCTCAAAACTTCTTTGAAAAAGTTGGAGGAGTAGAGAATGATTTAAATAGATTAGATGGAGATAAAGATGGAGTAGCATGTGAAGCTCTACCATTAGGAAGTGATTAAATATTGCTTTCCTAAATACATATGAGATACTAAATATATGAACTATGCCCTTAGAAATATTGTTTCAATTGTTTTAGTTATATTTATAATAGGGTTTGGATACTATTTTCTCTTTTCAAGACAACAGGGACAGTATATACCAGAGTCTTGGGCAGACTTAGATTGTATACATCCTTTCACTATCTCTTCAGATGAACTTCAACCTACTCTAGTAAGGGGATCTATACTCTCTCTTAACCAATGTATTAATGATAAGGAGAATCTACAGGATGGATATATAGTGACATTTAAGCAGGATAGTATAAAAAGGATAGGAGTAATTAAGGATAAAGAAATAAAAGATAGTCAAACATACTATGTAATTACAACCCAAAATGATGACACAGGTCAGTATACCGTACTATCAGATGATATACTTGCCTATACAATCATACCTACTGACTACTAACTTTCCCCTCTGTTACTATCTTTTCGTTTCTTACTTCACATAACTCCTCTTACCCTATATACTAAATTATCATGCCTGATCCAAAATACACGCAAGAGAAATTAATAGATATACAAGACACATTCAAAATCGAACTCCCCTCTACTTCAACCAAAAAAGATTCTAACGGTAGTAGAATATCCCCCTCTCAAATTGAAAACCTTTCTAATCTTTATGATTTATATAAAAACTCAGGAGATGATAAAGAGTTTTTAAATAGAATTAGAGAAGAGAAACCATTTGAAAAAGAAAAAACATTAGAAAATGCTAAGTGGTCTATATATGGAACACAACTACACCAATTACAATACTTAACACAGCTAT
>CAZQRG010000063.1:0-4280 GCA_964595745.1 uncultured Candidatus Saccharibacteria bacterium
ACTATTTACAAAATCTACCCATTCTTGAAGATAGTTAGAGCTAGACCATATTTTATCTTTCCCTACTCCATATTCGATATGTCCACCATACGATTCAATAAAGTCGGCTTCAATCTTTAATCCACTATTAGGATCGTTCCTATCTTTATCATTTCTATCACCACCTTTACAAAATACATCAGGTTTAACAACTTCTAGTACCTCTTTACAGTTTGTAGCGTTAGGATTTTCATGTACTATTACATAATCAACCCCTTTAATAGCATCTACGATCTCGGCTCTATCTACCGCTGGAATAAAGGGTTTCCCCTTTTTATTAATACATCTGCTATCTCCATCAACAATAACTACTAAAATATTTCCAAATTTCTTAGATTCCATAATAATTGATACATGTCCAGGATGTATAGGATCAAAATATCCAGAGGTACATGATATTTTCTTACCTTTTAACTCTTTTTCTTTTATTCTAGGGAACTCATCTAAAGATATAATCATAAATATATGATTAAAAGTTATTTACCATTTAATCAGTTTAGTTAATATATTGCAATATATAATTTATAGATATATAGAGTTGTATAACACAACCTGTAGTAGATTATATAATATTTAAATACAACACATTGTAGCCAATAACTAATATTTTGGATACTACAGGTCTTTGACGAATACAACAGCTTGGGGTAGTCTAGACTACTTAATACAACCTATTGTGTAATGAGATGTCCATACTGCGCAAGCACTACATCAAAAGTTATAGACAAAAGAGACAATACTGATGACTTCTCAACAAGAAGAAGAAGACAGTGTTTAAGATGTGGTAGAAGATTTACAACATATGAAAGAATTGAGAAGGTTGAGGTTGTGGTTATTAAAAAAGATGGCTCCTTTGAACAATTTAATTGTGAGAAATTAAGAAAAGGTATTAAGAAAGCTATTAATACTGAAAAGATTACGGAACAAGAGATAGATGAATTCTGTGAAGTTGTAACTAGAAAAGCAATGATAAGTACAAACCCTATTACAACAATAGAAATCGGTAATATGGTACTTGATTGGTTAAAGACATTGGATCCCTTAGCATATATGAGATTTGCTTCGGTATATAAAGATTTTGAAAATTTAAATGATTTAAAAAAAGAACTAGATAACCTAAATTAATTAAACTGCCATGCCCAATACAAAGAAAAATAGTAAGATTAAATTCAAAGTAAGAAAAAGAGATGGACGTCTTGTCTCATTTGATCAAGAGAGAATAACTACCTCAATATTTAAAGCTGCTGAGAGTGTTGGTGGAGATGATAGGAAAAGAGCAAAGCAGGTTTCTAATGAAGTTGTAAAAAGATTAATAAAAAAATATCCTAATGATGAAGAGATTACTACAGAGGAGATATTTGATGAGGTCAAAGAGGCTCTTAAGGATATGGGCCATGGTAAAACAGCGATTGCATTAGAGCTTTTTGTTGATTTAAGGAATAAGGTAAAGAATATTAAATCTTTAATTGATGCTGAGGAGTTAGTCAGAGGGTATATTGGTGAAGAAGATTGGAGGGTTAAAGAGAACAGTAATATGGCGTATTCTTGGCAGGGATTGAATAATCACATTTCATCATCTGTTCAGGCTAATTACTGGTTGTACTCTACATATCCTAAATATATTTCAAACGCTCATATTAATGCGGATCTTCATATTCATGATTTAGGAATGTTGGCTACATACTGTTGTGGTTGGGATTTAAAAGATTTACTCTTAAAGGGCTTTACAGGGGTACCTGGCAAGATCTCTTCTGCTCCTCCTAAGCACTTTGGTGCTGCATTGGGTCAGTGTGTTAACTTCCTTTATACATTACAGCATGAGGCCGCAGGGGCTCAAGCTTTTTCTAGTTTTGATACCTTACTCGCTCCATTTATTGCATATGACAAGCTTTCATACAAAGAGGTTAAACAGAAGATGCAGGAATTCCTTTTTAACATGAATGTCCCAACAAGAGTAGGATGTCAAACTCCTTTTACAAATATAACGATGGATTTGATTCCAAGTGGTATGTTAGCAAAAGAAAACGTTATCATTGGGGGTAAACCTCAAAAAGAAAAATATGCTGATTTTCAAGAAGAGATGGATATGTTAAATAAAGCCTTTTGTGAGGTTATGATGGAGGGTGATGCACAAGGAAGACTTTTCTCTTACCCTATTCCTACATATAACTTAACAAAAAATTTTGATTGGAATAGTCCAAAGTATAAACCTTTATGGGAGATGACGGCTAAATACGGTATTCCATATTTCTCAAACTTTATTAATTCAGATATGAGTCCTGATGATGCTAGATCTATGTGTTGTCGACTTAGATTGGATAACAGAGAGTTAAGAAAGAGAGGTGGCGGACTTTTTGGTGCTAATCCTCTTACAGGTAGTATAGGGGTTGTAACTATTAATATGCCTAGAATGGGGTATTTAGCAAAGGATAAAAAGGATTTTTACAAGAGATTGGATAGTTTAATGGATACTGCTAAAGAGAGTTTAACTATTAAAAGAGGTCTAATAGAAAAATATATGGATAGAGGTCTATACCCTTACTCTAAATTCTACCTTAAAGATGTAAAAGAGAGATTTGGAGAGTATTTTAAAAATCATTTTAATACAATAGGGATACTTGGTTTAAATGAGGCTATGGTTAATTACTTTGGAGATAAAAATGATATTACATCTAAAAAGGGAAGAAAATTTGGATTAGAGATAATGGATCATATGAGAGAGAGGTTAATGAACTATCAATTAGAAACAAATCAACTGTTTAACTTAGAAGCAACACCTGGAGAGAGTACGACATATAGATTTGCTAAGGCAGATAAGAAGAAGTATGGTGACAAAATTATCGCTGCTTCAGACTTAGGTAAAAGAATGGGTACTGCACCTTACTATACCAACTCCTCACAGCTTCCTGTAGGATTTACAGATGATGTGTTTGAGGCACTTGATTTCCAAGACGATTTTCAATGTAAATATACAGGTGGTACAGTACTTCATGTGTTTTTAGGAGAAAAGATGCCCTCTGCTGATAGTGTAAGTATCTTTGTTAAGAAAGTAGCACAGAATTACAAACTTCCCTACTTTTCAATTACTCCTACATTTAGTGTATGTCCAAAGCATGGATATCTTACAGGTGAGCATCAATACTGTCCAAAGTGTGATGCAGAATCTGGGTATATCGATGGTATGTCTTTTAAAGAAATTATTTAATATTTTACTGTCCCATATTATGACAAAGAAAGAGAAACAGGTTACAAGACAAAGATGTGAGGTATATTCAAGAGTTGTTGGATATATTAGACCTATTACACAGTGGAACCCAGGGAAACAATCAGAGTACACTGATAGGGTAACATTTCATGCATAAATGTTAATTACAGGATTCCAAAAATCAACGCTGTTAGATTATCCAGGTAAAGTATCTGCTTTAATATTTACATATGGATGTAACCTTAAATGTGAGTATTGTCATAATCCGGAATTAGTTACACAACCCTGCATTCAATCCTCCGTTATACCAGAGGAATATATATTAAAATTTCTTAAATCAAGAAAGAAACTCTTAGATGCTGTAGTTATTACTGGTGGAGAACCAACTATTCAACCTGATCTCATTCCTTTTATTAAAAAAATTAAAGAATTAGGCTATTTGGTTAAGTTAGATACTAATGGTACAGATTCTAAGATTGTTAAAAAGATTTTAGATTTAAATATTGTTGACTATTGGGCTATGGATATTAAATATGAAAAGGAGCTATACGAACAAAATCTAAGTACGAATATAGAGTACAAGGAGATAGAGAGAAGTATTCAGTTAATAATGGAGAGAGCTAAAGAGTATGAATTTAGAACTACATATGTAAAAGGTATACATACTCTAGAGTCTGCAAGAGGTATTGGTGAATTAATTAAGGGTTCTATGAGATATTACATACAAAACTTTAGACCTGGAAAAACAATTAATCCCTCTTTAAATTTTTCTAATTCATTTACAGAAAAAGAATTGAAAGAGATAAAAAGGGAGATTAAGAAATATGTTAAAAGGGTAGAGATAAGGGGGTAGTTAAATATTCGGGTTATCTAATACCTTAATTACTTTACCATTAATAATTGAATCACTATTACTATCTAAATATATCGGTTTGTGAATAAGATTGTTTGATTGAGGATACAAAATAACAATATCACCCTCTCTTTTAATATTTTTAACAGTTGCACAACCATCTACAATTGCTACTACAACATC